>CAYNZF010000014.1:0-3140 GCA_964401615.1 uncultured Oscillospiraceae bacterium | reverse complement strand
TGAGAAGGATTACAAAAATTGCAAGACCATCAAACTGGAACAGAATTATCGCTCCACGGAAACCATCTTGTCGGCGGCGAACGCGGTGATTGCCAATAATAAGGGCAGAAAAGCCAAAAAGCTCTGGACCGGGGCGCAAGAAGGTGAGGCGATCACCTTTGTCAGAGCGAACAACCACTTTGATGAGGCGCGATACATTGCCAAAGAAATACTACTCAGACGACAACGCCTGAAGTCGTTGAAATACATGGATTTTGCCATTCTGTATCGAGCTAACGCCCTGTCGCGTGTATTGGAATCAGCCCTACGTGAAGCAGGTATCCCCTACCGTATTTACGGCGGGCTGCGATTTTACGACCGCAAGGAAATCAAAGATGTTTTAGCTTATCTGCGTCTGGTTGCCAGTGACCGCGACGAACTGGCTTTCCTCAGAGCGGTCAACACGCCGCGTCGAGGCATTGGAGATACCACGATTGAGAGCTTGCAGCGCGAATCAGCTTTGACGGGAGAGCCGATGCTTAAGCTCTGTGCCACCGCTGAAAAATACCCAAATCTCAGCCGTTCTGCCGGGAAGTTGACGGCTTTTGCCCAGATCATTTTCGACATGCGCAGCAAGTTAATTGAAAATTCGATCAATTTTCAAGAGTATGTCGAATATGTCCAAGAGCATTCGGGTTTGCTCGACGCGATTTTGGAAGACCGCGCTCTGGGAAAGGATAATGCCGCTGAACGGATTGAAAACTTGAAGGAGCTGCTCTCGGATGCTCTGGAATTCAGTCAATCGGCCATAATCGAAGACGCGGCTTTCTTTGAATATGGCAACTCGCGGGAGACGGCGGGCGGGTCGGACGAGAAGTTTGAACTCGTCTTCGATGAAAGCGAAAACAAAGCTTCTTCCGGGGAGACTAAACAGGCTCTGACTGAATCTTTATCAGCCTTTCTGGCCCGCGCGGCGCTTTATTCGGAGCAGGATCTGGAAAACAGCGAGGAGGACTTCATCCGTCTGATGACGATTCATTCGGCCAAAGGTTTGGAATTCAGCCATGTCTTTCTGGTTTGCGCTGAAAATGGTGTTTTCCCCAGTTCCCGTTCTATGTCCGAAGAAAGCGGCCTGGAAGAAGAAAGAAGGCTGGCTTATGTAGCCATCACTCGCGCTAAAAAGAAACTTTATATCACCACAGCGCGCACGAGAACCCTGTATGGACAAACACTGGCGAATCCGGTTTCAATTTTTGTCAAAGAAATTCCGGCTAAGTATCTGGAAGAGCTGGGCGGGAGCAGCCGCGGCGAACAGGCTGCTTACGGAAGTCCATTTGGAAACAGCAGCACAAGCGGCTATGGTGGTGCTTCGACACCATTTGGCGGTTTTATGCAAGGTCAAAATCGTAGTGTAAATGTTAGTAATGGGTCTTCCGTTGCCGGGAATCGCTTCTCACAAGCATCTCAAGGCCTAGATCCGACAGCGATGAATTTTTTGAAGGGAAAGAGTACAAGTCCCGACAAAGGGCAAGCCTCAACAAATACTCAATTCCTGAAAGTCGCTGAAATTCGCATCGGCATGCGTGTGGAATCTGCTCGTTACGGAAGAGGAAGCATTTTAAACCTGGAACCGGTGGCGGGAGACGCCATTATTGAAGTGCAATTCGGGACTAATCGACCCAAAAAAATGCTGCTCAACGCTGCTAAACTGAGAGCTGTGGAGGAATAAGATGGACACTGCATTTTTTGCCATGATGAGCAGGCTGAAGCTCATCGACAGATGGAGCTTGATGCGTAACACTTCAGCTGAAAACGTCATGGAGCACAGTTATCAGGTGGCTTCGCTGTCACACGCCCTGGTGCTGATCCGGAATAAATATTTTTCTGAAGACCGCCCTGTATTGGACCCGGGTGAGGTCGTGTGCCTTGCCCTTTATCACGATGCCGGAGAAATCATCACCGGTGACATGCCCACGCCAATCAAGTATCAAACTGAAGAGCTGAGACAAGCCTATTCTCTGGTCGAAGACCGTGCTGTGACACGACTATTAGCAATGCTCCCCGAAGATTTTCGCGAAGATTACACGCTTTTACTTACTCCGGACATGCGTGACGAAAAAACCAAAGCCGCACATCAAGTGATGAAAGCAGCGGACAGCCTTTGTGCCTATCTGAAGTGCGTTGAAGAAGTGGGCCTCGGCAATCGGGAATTTTCAGATGCTCTTAAGGAGACACATCAAAAATTGAAACACATGGCTTTGCCGGAATTGGATTACTTTCTGGAGCGTTTTGTACCGGCCTTCTATTTGTCTCTGGACGAACTGCAGCAGTAGGAGACCGATTGGGGGGGCATTTCTATCGTTGCAGTATGCCAATTGTTCAGCCTCTGATATAATGTATTTCACATCATCTTAAGGAGGACAGTCCAATGTTTGATTTAGAAAAAGTTAAAGACAGCATGGCAGACAAGGCCGAAGATGTCGGTGACAAAGCTGCTGAGGTTTTCAAAGAAGGTAAAGAAAAAGTCGAAGATTTGGTTGAAGCAGGCAAAGACAAAGTAGAAGATGTCGTTGAAGCAGCGAAAGACAAGCTTGGCGATCTCTTCGGCAAAAAGTAAGTCAGTAATAAAATTCATAATAAATTATTAAGAGGTCGGTGCAGAGCCGGCCTTTTATTTTTCCGTTTTTATCCGGAGGTTGCAAGCTCCCAAACAAAAAAAGACCGCCTAAGCTATCTTTTTCTTTTGGCATATCTAACGCTACTTGATACAATGCACTGCATTTTCAGTTTGTGGTGCACTTTTTCACTGCCACAGATTTGCTACTACGGAAAGTGGGACAGAAAGGACAGGCAAGCGAATATTTGTCAATAATCCTGATACCTCAAACTCCATTTATTGAATCCCCTGGCGGATTAAGTGTTTCAGCCAAAATATCTGTGAAAGTCTGATTGTTTGGGTGTGCAAAGCGCTTTCGTTTTGCGGCTATTTCATCAAAGGAAGTGGAAAGAAAGATGCACAAAACAGCCTCCTGCTCAGTAGACGGCCATGTTGATTCCATAAGTATCTTAAAGTCTGTTCCTTAGTGGGGCGGAGAAGGGGTGGGGGTGTGTTTTGTCAATAAAATATCCCGGAATGGGGGTGCGGACAAAAAGCTGGACTA
>CAYNZF010000013.1:30006-34023 GCA_964401615.1 uncultured Oscillospiraceae bacterium | reverse complement strand
AATATTGCTCTCGTTTTGTTGCACTCCGGGCACACTCTGATACTTACATATTTAGTATAGCACGAAAATAAAAAATTGCCGCCTCCCCAGAGGGAAGACGGCAAAATCAAGCTTTTTAAGCGAGCAGTGATTCTAGATTATTCGTACAGACAAGGTGCAATCTCTTCAGAATCCATGTTTTCTGCGTTGTAGAACAAGCAGCCGGTGTCAATGTTTTCAACAGGCTCGCCGTTGGCGGCTTTGATGGCCAGTTGAACGGCTTGGTAACCAATTTGGACAGGGTTTTGTGTGATGGCGCCGGCGAACACTTTGTCGCGGACTGCTTGAAGTTGGACGGCACCGGAGTCAAAGCCGATACCTACGACGGTATCACCGAGTTTGTTGTAGCTGTCGTTGGCGTTCAAAAGGCCTTTGGCAGCTAATTCGTTGGAAGCGTAGAAAGCGATGGTGTCGTCTTTGGCAAGGACGGGACCGATAGAAGCGGACATGTCAGCCAATTCAGTGTTAGCAGGGATGCAGACGTCGAGGATTACTTTAGCGGATGCTTCGTCGCCCTTGTTGTACTTATCAAATCCGACGATGGCGACCTTGTCTTCGCCGACCAATTCGGAGAATTTATCCAAGAAACCCTGGGTACGTCCAACGACTGATTCGGAAACGGCTTCTTGAGCGGCGACTCCGACACGGACAGCCGCAGAAGCACCGTCGATGGTCGCGGAGACGAGCTTGTAGGTTTCTTCAGCGGCCAATACGCCTGCTGCGTAGTTTGATGTGGACGCATTGGCTAAAACGGTTCCTTCCGGAGCGCCAGGAACACCTGAGTCAAAACCAATAACAGGGATGCCTGAATCTTTGGCTTGCTGTAAATATTCAAGACTGGCTTCAACGTTAACGGATGCATAGCAGAGCGCATTGGGCTTGGTGGCCAGTGCGGTTTGAAGCTGGGTCATTTGTTCTTGGACAGCAGATTCATTGGCAGGACCGACAAAATTGAATTTGGTCGAGTCATTGACATCGATTCCGGCTTCTTCTGCGGCTTGTTTCGCGCCTTTTAAAACCGCTTGCCAGAAATCGTGCTGGAACCCTTTAGAGACCAACTGGATGTTCATATCCTTGGTTTCAACCTTTGCGGGAACGGCGGCAGTGGTGGTTTCAGCGGCTGCTGCAGTGGTGGTTTCAGCAGCGGCTGCGGTGGTGGTTTCACCGGCAGGGGCGGCAGTGGTGGTGGCTGTGGCACCACAAGCACCCAATAGCATGACCGCTGACAAAGCTAATGCGGCGATTGATGTGATTTTCTTCATTTCTAATCCTCCTTAAATGGATCGTGTTATATAATTACCTATTTTTACAAATAGGCTAATTATTGAATTCGGTTTGTGTCGAACAGGCACGACTCAGTTTTTCTTTTTGTGGGAAAGAACGTCCGCGTAGACTGCGACAATCAGGATGATACCGGTAAAAAGCAACTGATAATGTGGTTGTAATCCTACCGTGGGGAGCCCGGCTTTGAGCACGGACATGATCAGGACACCGATGATGGTTCCGGATACCGAAGCCACACCTCCCGCCATGGAGGTACCGCCGATGACCATACCTGCGATGGCCTGCATTTCCCAACCATCGTTCGCGCCGGGCACGAATGAAGTGTATGAAGCCGCGTAAGCGATAGCAGCCAAACCCGCAGTCAAACCGGAGATGGTGTAGGTGAGCAGCTCCCACTTTTCGGTTTTTACACCGGAGAGCCTGGCCGCCTCTTTATTTGAACCGATGGCCAAGGTGTAGCGGCCGACTTTTGTTTTGGTCAAAATGAGGCTCATCACGATTGCGAATAGTAAAAGCACAATCAATCCGGTCGGCAGGCCGCCGGCCATGGTTTTAGGCAAGCCGGCCGGAGAATAGAGAAAAATGCTCTTATACCAGCCACCCGGAGCAGCGGTAGGGGGAAAGTTTTGAGACTGCACCCCTGAAACAATGGAACCAAAGCCACGGGTAATCATCTGCATGGCCATCGTCACAATAAAGGGACCGATTTTCCGGTAAGCGATGAGATAACCGTTGATCAGACCAAGCATGATGCCACTGAAAATCATGACGGTGAGGGTCAAAATCATGGAGGTGGTCGACTTGAAAACCACTCCACCAATCAGACCAATACAAGCCATGCCCGTTCCGGTTGAAATATCCATACCACCGGCGGCAAAGACGAAGGTCAGGCCGATGGCTAAGAAGCCGATAAAATAGGAGATTTTGGCTACGTTTAGGATCGTCGGCCAAGACGCGAAGCCATTCCCGAAAGTGCTGAAAACAAACAGAAGCACAACCAGAGCGGAAAAAGCAATGACACGTTGGAGGCCGACCCTTGCGACGAAATTTTTCATGTATTCTACCTTTCTATAATTTCTCGCGCATGGTTGCGAGATGCATAATGCTTTCTTGAGATGCTTCGGAAATATCCAGTTCTCCGGTTTTACGCCCTTCGCACATCACAATAACGCGATCGCTCATGCGCAGGATTTCGGTCAATTCGGAGGAAATCATAATAATCGACTTGCCTTCTTCAGCCAGCTTGTGCATGAGTTCGTAGATTTCTGATTTCGCACCAACGTCGATACCTCTGGTAGGTTCATCAAATATTAAAATTTCACTGTCAGCGGTGAGCCACTTGGCGATGACGACTTTTTGTTGATTTCCACCGGAAAGCTTGAGCAGCTGCTGTTTAACACTCGGTGTCTTTGTCTTTAATGCGTCCACATATTGTTGAGCGACTTTGACTTCTTTACCGTCGTTTATTACTATGCCCGAACAAAACTTATCCAGTGCAGCCATGGTGGTGTTCTCGACGATGGTCATCTTGGTTAACACGCCATAACGCTTTCTATCTTCAGACAAATAGCCCATGCCGTTTTTGACCGCGTCCTCGGGGCAAGTGATGTTGACCAGTTTTCCGTTGATGTAAATGTCACCGGAGTCTCTCTGATCCGCACCGAAAATGGCTCGCGCGGTCTCTGTGCGTCCTGCGCCCATAAGACCCGAAAAGCCTAAAATTTCACCCCTGCGCAGGTTGAATGAAACATCTTTTACCATGCGGCCGGCCTTGAGATTTTTAACATCCAAAACGATTGGCGCATCATGAGGGACATTGCTGACGGTTTTGGGATCTTCATAAACAACGCGTCCGACCATCATTTGAATGATGTCAGACTTGGTTATGGAAGCCGTATCCCGGGTTCCTACATATTCACCATCACGCATGACCGTAACGCGGTCCGTAATTACGCCAACCTCATCCATACGATGAGTAATGTAAATCATGGCAATATTTTTTTCGCGTAAACCGCGGATGACCTTGAACAACTCATCGATCTCAGTCTCGGTGAGTGCTGCGGAAGGTTCATCGAAAACGATCAGTTTCGCGTTATGGGAAATTGCCTTGGCTATTTCACACATCTGCTGTTTTCCAACAGTCAAATCGCCCATCCTGCCGTGCGGATTGATGTCCACATTCAAGGTATCGAAGAGTTTCTGTGCTTCAACGAGCATTTTTTCATCATCGATAAAGAGACCTTTTTTAGGTTCGCGGCCAACGAAAATATTTTGGGCCACGGTCAGGTGGTTCATGGTATTGAGTTCCTGATGAACCATCGATATGCCGGCTTTCAAAGACTCACTGGTGTTTTTAAAAGAAACCGCTTTTCCTTGAAACAGGATTTCCCCCTCGTCCCTTTCGTAGATGCCGGTCAAAACTTTCATGAGTGTCGATTTCCCTGCGCCGTTTTCCCCCATCAACGCATGGACTTCACCCTCCCGCAAATCGAAATTCACCTGGGAAAGGGCCTGGACACCTGGAAAGCCTTTGGAAATGTTCTTCATTTCCAGAATCGTTTCACCCAAAATATCACCTCCGTCAAAATTTGTACCCTTATGGTAGCAATTTCAATCGTGGCAAAATTGTGAAATATTCCTTGAAACTATCAATAAATTCTTTTTGTATTTAAAGAGAAATCCTGAGGTAAAGGA
>CAYNZF010000013.1:0-29996 GCA_964401615.1 uncultured Oscillospiraceae bacterium | reverse complement strand
GTTAGTCGGCATTTTGAAAAGGGAAGAGCAATTTTTGATTCTCAGGTAAAAACAGCAGCTCTTTGGTAATCAGTTTGGACTCAACGTCAATTTGAGCCGGGATATTTTTCCCCTCCAAACTGTCGATGGCCGCTTTTACACTCAAGTAAGCGATATTGTAGGGTTGTTGTACGACGGTCGCCTTTATGGTTCCGTCCTCAATGAAGGGAACGAGTAATCGGGAGAAGTCGATGCCGACAAGCGGGATTCGACCATCCTGATCAACTTCCTTCAGAGCTAAAGCAGCCGCTTCGGTGGTGTACTCATTGACGGCCACGACCATTTCAACTTCACTTTTTTCAAGCAGGTTCAGCAGCTCAGTTCGCGCAATCTCCTTGGAACCACGTGCGTCGATCGTCGTGATGTCGGTGAAGGATTTTTCCTGCAGTACATCCAAAATACCTTGCCGACGTTGATCAGCTGTGGCGACACCGTCTTGCTGAACGATGATGACTATCTTGGCGTCGCGGTCTAAATCGTTTGAAAAATGAGCCGCCAGTGCCTGGCCGGCCGCCCGATTGTTGGTGGCTATCAAGCTCAGGGGCTCGGCCCCCTCGATCCGTTTGACATCAGAGTCGAGCATGATGATTTTTTGCCCTGAACGAACCGCTGCTGCGACCGGTTCAGACAGAACCGCATAGTCTGACGCGGAAAGGATGATCGCTTCAGGCTTGGCTGCGACGGCTTCCTGAAAAAGCGCGAGATTTTCGTCCACACGCCCCTCATCGCTCGCGTTCAATTTGGTGAGATTGACGTTGAATTCTTTGGCCGCGTCATTGAGCCCTTCATCGATGGTGCGCCAAAATTCAATGCTCATATTGCTTGTTTTGCCTACATAATAAATTTGATGAGGCGCTGTGCCCGGACTGGAGCGAGAATAAATCAACAAGCCCAGGAAGATGAAGAGGGTAAAAATCAAAGTGCCAAACATAAACCCCGTGATTTGTTTAGCTCTTTTTTCCGGAGTGCTGCTTTGCGTGTGTTTTGATTCAAGACGATCCATTGAAGTGCTCCTCTCCATATTCAGATTCAGAGGTGATGTACGGCAGGTGCAGAACGATGCTTGTTCCACCGGCAAAAGGCAGCGCAGGTGCGGTGTTCAAAATTTCAGCCAAAGCGTCATCCTTGATTTCGCTGAACTGCTGCTCACGGCTGATGAAGCTTATGCCGTAACTCGGTCCAAAATAAAGCTTCAGTCTTTCTTGAACATTGGCCAGGCCGATTCCTCCTTCTGAATTAGGACTGACATTCGGGAGGACGCTGTGCACAGAAAAATCATCAAGTTCGAAACCCACACCGTTGTCAGACACCCTGATAAAAAGTTCAGATCCGTTTGTCCAGCAATCGACATTGATTTTGCCTCCTTCTTTCAAAGGTTTTAGTCCGTGATAAATCGCGTTCTCGACCAGGGGCTGGATGCACAGCTGTAAAACGCGAGCGCTTTTCAGCTTTTCCGGAAGGGTCAGTGTGTAGTCAAGTTTTTCCCGATAGCGCATTTTTTGAATAATCAGATAGTGGTTGGTATATTCCATTTCCTGCTGTAACGAAATCAGATGATCTGCGTTCGCATTGGAAGCGCGCAGCAGTTTAGCGAGCGAAGAGGTCATGGCGATGACATCCTCGTTGTCCCCCAATTCTGCAGTCCAAATGATGGATTCAAGGGTATTGTAAAGAAAATGAGGGCGGATCTGGGACTGCAAGGTTTGCAGCTCACTGCGACGCTTTTCTTCGGCGATTTGTTTCGTGTCATGAATCAAGGCTTCAATGCGGGAGGTCATGTTGTTGAAGCTGTCTCCCACCAAATCCAGCTCATTGTTGACGTGTATATTGGCCCTCGCTCCAAAGTGGCCTTTTTGGAAGGCGCGAATCGAGGTGGTTAGATCTTTTAAAGGTTCATGGATGTTGTATTTCAAAGTGATGTTGACGGCCAGATAGACCAGCAGAAAAAAGCCGATGAGTACGGAGAAAGTCCCCCACAAAAGAGGTTGAATGGGGAAGAAGTTTTTCGTGCTGACGACCCCGATGATGGTCCAACCATAGGTACTTGTGCTGTGGGCCAGATAAATGCTTTGTGACGAGGTATCGTCGAGCGGGCTGCCATCAAGTGGAATGCGGTTGATGGGCTCACTTTTGATTCCGCTGTAAATGAGCTGCTGCTGTGGGTGATAAACCCATTCTTTATTTTTGCCAAGGATAAAGACATATCCATCATCGGCCAGATTTAAATCGCGGCATATTGCCTCGATCTGCGCAAAATTCAACTCGATCAAGAGCACGGCGACAGGGCGGCCTTCGCTGTAAATCGCGCGGCTGAGGGAAACGACCCATGGATAGTCACCTTCAAACACGTGACTGACATGCGAAGCAGACAAAACCGCCTCTCCGGCTGCCGCCAGTGCGTCGAGATACCAATCCTCTTCGTGGTAATCCCAATTCGCGTTGAGTATGACGTTATTTCGACCGCTGAAAAATCGGCCATCTTCAGAAAAAATCGACATGGACACAAAATCCGGGCGAAAGCCCTGGGCGGTGCTTATAAGGACTTGAAGCTTGGTCTCGTCACGTTTGTCCCGGTTTTTCAATGCGTTCGTGATTTCCGAATTACCTACAATATAGTCAGAGATAAAGCGCATCTCATTGACGTATATATCGATGCTGTTGTTCACTTGGGTGAGGGTCTGTTTGGTGAATGTAAGCACATTGTTCTTCAATAAATTCTGAATCAAGCCGCTGATAAGCGGTAAAAAGACCAGCAGCAAGACCAGCAAAGCGACGAAGAAGATGGCCAGGATTCGGTTGCGAATACTTCCGGAGGGCATCAGTCGTGGTCCTCCCGGCTAAAGCGCTTGCGATATTCTTTGGGTGTAAAGCCGGTATTTTTTTTAAATGCAGCAGTGAAGTAGGCTGCTGAATCATAACCGACTTTTTCTGCTACCGTGTACAGCATTAAATGACCTTCAGTCAGCAGTTTTTTCGCATTTATCATGCGTACCTCAGTAAGATATTCTATAAATGTCTGTCCTGTTTCACTCTTAAAAATGCTCGAAAAATAACTCATGCTGACGTTAAGCTGCTGACAGAGTTTTATCAGGGAAAGTTCGGTGCTGGCATAATTTTTTTCAATATAGTGTCTTGCAGCTCTGATGAGGTCTTTGGCGCTGTTCGATTTTCCACTTTCATGTTGGTCGATGCTCTGACGCAGCAGTTTTTTTAAACTTTCCTGCAGAGGCAGATGATTGTTGGCGAGCAGTTCAAGTGGCTTGTCAAAATGATTGAAAGCATCGGGAAGATAAAAGTCGTTGGCCTCGAGCTCTTCGATGAGTTGTGTTAAGCTCGCGCGCAGTTCTTCCTCGCTTAATTGTGAAAAACGCAAAACAGTGACGTAATCACTTACAGCGGCTTGCAGACTGTCCATCCGGCAGCTCAGTACAACTTGCCGCAGCTGTTCACGGTTGCGCTGCAGGGTTTCCTGGGTCAAACTGCGCATCTCGCTGTACGAGACGGTGACCTGAACCCTCGAGGTCATGGCAAAAGCCAGCGCTTTAGCGGCCTGCTCTTTTGCCAAGGGGAGTTTTTCCGCGGAGCAGCTCATACTGCAGCCGGCTCTGAAATCCAGTTTAGTCAGTTCGTGAAAAAGTTGCGATAAGGCACGGATAAAATTTTGCAGCTCTTTTTCTAAAAGCTCTGCCTCTTTGCCGCCGCATAAAACGACGATGGGGTTGTCAACAGCCGGAAACACCGTCATGTCCGGATATTCTGCGGCTAATTCTTCTGCGAGGTTCATCAGTAAAAACTGTACATCTTGTGAACTGAGTTTTAATTCATTGAGTGTGGCCATGTTCACGTTGTGGTTGAGCAGGGCCAGATGGTAAGTTTGATGTGTGAAAAGATGATGCAGATCAGTGTCGTTCGCTTCAAGGCTCTGGCGGTCTATTCCTCCCGCGATAAAACGGTTCAGGACTTGATTTTTAGCCAGCGTTTCGGTGCGGTAATTTTGACTCAACTGCGTCTGTAAATTGACTTTCTTGAGCGCTTTTTCTTCCAGAATCACCGCGTTATTTGTTAGCATTTCGCGCAGTTCTTGCGGCGTGATCGGCTTGAGTAAATAATCCACGACTTGATAGCGGATGGCTTGTTTGGCGAAGTCAAAGCTGTCGTATCCTGTCAAAATGACCACACGGCAATCGTGCGCATCTTCATGAATCGCTTTGGCCAATTCAAGGCCGGACATGTTGGGCATGTTGATGTCTGTAAGCACGAGATCGGGTTTTTCGCGTTGATACGCGGCCCAGGCTTCACGTCCATCTTCACACGAAGCGACCAGCGTAAATTTTAATGCGCCGAAATCAATGCTGCGCACAATCGCTTCTCTGGTCAATGCTTCATCTTCCGCGATCAGTAATTTAAACACGCTGCTGCGCCTTTCCTTGTTTGAGTGGCTGACATGCCGGGCAAAACGTCATCGTGCGGCCCGCGACGCGCTCTTTTTGTAAGGGCTGCGCACAGGACGGACAAGACGCTTTGGCTCGACCGTATACGAGCAGCTGTTTTTGATAACGCCCGGCCATTCCATTGGCATCCAGATAATCACTGAAACTTGTCCCGCCCTCCCGGATCGCTTCCTCCAGTATCGGACGCATCACCTCGAGGATGCCCTGCCACTCGAATTCAGTTAACGCGGCAGCCGGAGTCTGAGGCGCCAGACGCGCTTTAAAGAGAATCTCCTGTACATAAATATTGCCTAATCCCGCGATGCAGCGCTGGTCCAGTAGGACCTGCGCCAAATTCAAGCGTGCGTGCTTTTTGGCAAAAGCTTGCAGATAAAAAGGGTCCAATTCCGAATCGAAGGGTTCTTTTCCAAGGCTGTTCGGACCTTTTTCCCATACTGAAAAATCTTCTTTTGTGAACAATTCCCAGCGTCCGAAACGTCTGACATCCTGCCAGCGCAATTCTCCGGCCGACTCCAGGAAAACATGACCATTCGTTTTGTGGATTTCACTTAGCTTAAGGGTGATGTGGGTATGCGGATCCAAGGCCAAAAAACATTTGTGCTCGCCAAAGTACAAGCACCGTCCCGTCATACGAAGATGCATCGCCATAATCAAGACGCTGCCGTTGCTGAGGCTTGACGCAAAAGCAGGAGCCAGCTCGGCTTCGTATCGCAAAAACCACAGCAAGTATTTTCCCCTCCGCTTGAGGCCGGTGATGCGGCAAGCGCTGAGAATGTTAAAGGAAACGAGTTCTTTTGAACGCAATATGATCAGTTCAGGTCGTGTGCAAACGACCTCGCTGATGATTCTGTCCAACACATTTGGCAAAAGGCTCAGTCTGATCGACTCAACCTCCGGCAGCTCCGGCATCGCAAATCACCTCCGCTTTATCTATTCTACCAAACACAAGATAAAATCGGAGCATGGGAACGAACTCAAAGCTATTATTTTAAATGCCGTGTTCTTTTTCCAATGCATCAAAAAAGTCAGAAAGAGAAATTTGATGAACTTTGCAAATGCCCGATAATTTCTTAACTGAAACGCAGTTATGCCCATTTTCAAGCATGGAGTAGTAGGAGGGGTGGACGTTCGCTTCGTAGGCGACATCGGAAGAGGCCAGACCACGTTCTTCGCGCATCCGTTTCAGTGTCAGGCCGATGGCCTGGCTCGAATACAATTGCGGAAAAGTGCTGCTGTTTTCGAGCTCGTCATAGTTATTCATAGCGGTGCCCTCACATCCCCAAGTATGAAGATAAACTACTACATTAAGTAGTATGAACTTAATAATAATTGTAAAAAAATAACTTTCGTTGTCAATTGTATTTATGCAAACAAGTTCAATTATATTTGTTTTAGAAGGACGTTTTGGGAATTGATTTCTTACACCTATGGGCAATTACTCAGAATCGACGATTTTGCCTGTATCATGATATAAACTTAGTGAGAATAATAAATCTCGCTCCTGGGAGGTCATCAATATGAAAATTATCTGTCCGGTCTTGTTCGGCTTGGAAAAACCCCTGCTTTTTGAGTTAAGCAAACTGGGCTACGATCAAGTGGATTTACAAGCAGAAGACGGCCAGGTCACTGTGACTGTACCTGAAGATCCCGAACAACTGGCTTACCATATCGCACGCTGTAATATCCACTTGCGCATCGCGGAGCGCTGCCAGGTGGAGCTGTTCGCCTACGAGGCCTTGGATTTTGATCAACTGTTTGATGAGGCGCTGCGTTTACCTTGGGAAAAATATATTCCTTCCGGTGCGCAGTTCAGCATCAATGGCTATTCCAGGAAATCACTGCTTTTTGGTGTCCCCTCCATTCAGCGTTTGCTGAAAAAAGCCATCGTCAAGCGTCTTTTGAAGGTGCAGGGGCTGCCCGGGGAAGCCATGCTCCCTGAAAATCCGTCTTTCGGTTCTTTAGATCTACGCTTCGCACTGGTATCCGATCGACTGTCCATTCGCCTTGAAACAAGTGGAGCCGGTCTGCACAAGCGCGGTTACCGACCGGTAGCCAATGAAGCCCCGATCAAAGAAACACTGGCGGCCGGACTTTTGGACATCATGCGTTGGCCGATCAATGGCCGGGAAGCTTTGGTGGACTTGTTTTGTGGTTCGGGTACATTGGCTATAGAGGCAGCGCTCATGGCCTCTCACACGGCTCCGGGCTTGAACAGACGCTTCGCTTTCGAGGATTGGCCGTTTCTTCCGCAGGGCGCAGTCGAAAGAGCGCGAGCGGAGGCCGCCGCGATGGTCCTGGCTGTACCTGACGGGGGACGCGTGTTTATTTTTGCCTCTGATATAGATGCTGAAAGTGTAGAGATTGCTCAAGTCAATGCTCAGCGGGCCGGTGTCGCTGAATGGATAGAGTTTTCGGTGAGAGACGCGCTGGATGTCAAAATCGCGGCTTTGCCCGAAAACTGCGGCACGGAAAGAGTATTGCTGCTCAGCAATCCTCCCTACGGTGAACGCATGTCTGACGCCGGATCCGTGGAAGCTCTTGAAGAGGCCATCGGTTTAAGTTGGCTGAACAGAGGAGAACTGCCTGACGGGGTGCACTGGGGCATCATCACCGCGGATGATTATTTCGAGCAGGCCTGCGGTTACAGAGCTGATAAACGTCGCAAGCTCTACAACGGAATGATAAAATGCTATTTGTATCAGTACTTTCGCGCCGGTAAGCGTAAGCGGATCTATTGAGAGACCGGAATTTTTTATCCTTCATAAACGGCAAGGCCCTGTCCTCCAGTTGTGGACAAATAATTATGCACAAAATCCTCAAGCCGCTTTTTTCCTTTAAAAACGTGGCTTTAAACAAAAAAACGAAATCCAAACTGTTTGCGAACATTTGTTGAGTGAATCGAAAGTACACGTTATAAAGGGCTTTGACCCACCTAAAAAGCTGAAAGCGAAGTTTTGCAGTTATGCACAGAGTTATACACATTATGCACGAGTTGTCATGACGACTTTAAGTGATGTCCAAAGGAGAGGGTTCTGATGGAAGAAAGAGCAACACAATATAATGAGAGCACAGCGGTCCTATTACCACGTGTTCGCGTGGCTAAAGAAGCGGCGCTGAAAATGTCATTGCTGGGCAATGAAGCACGCCAAAATGCCTTAAACGCCTGCGCCGCAGCCTTGGAAAAATCCGCTGATCAAATATTGGCGGCGAATCAGGAGGACATGCGGCTTGCCATGGAAACAAACGTCAGCAAGGCCCTGCTGCAGCGTTTGAAATTCGATCGCCACAAACTTGATGATGCGGTAGCGGGAATAATCAGCCTGCTCAGCTTGGCTGATCCGCTCCGAAAAGTGCTCCTGGCGACCGAGCTGGCACCCGGTTTGAACCTATACCGCGTATCCGCGCCCATAGGACTGATCGGCGTGGTTTTCGAAGCCCGTCCGGATGCCCTGGTACAAATTGCTGCTCTCTGTTTGAAGAGTGGCAATGCCTTGATTTTGAAAGGTGGTTCTGAGGCCCGGGCAAGCAATCGTGTCCTCTTTGAAGTTCTTGACCTGGCCGGGCAGGAAGCGGGCCTGCCTGAGGGGTGGATCACGCTGCTTGAAGATCGGGCGGATGTTTCAGCCCTGCTGGCGCTGGACGCGTATGTGGATTTGTTGATACCTCGTGGTTCAAACGCCTTCGTGCAGCATATTATGGCCCACACCCGTATCCCGGTGCTCGGCCATGCTGACGGTGTCTGCCACACGTACATCGACGGGGCTTGTGATCAGGAGCAGGCCATCGCCATTCTGCTCGATGCCAAAACTCAATACGTTTCGGTCTGCAACGCGACTGAAACAGTGCTGATCGATGAACACTTGTGGGAAGGTGATTTTATTGATCGGCTCGCTCTGGCTTTACAGGCCAAGGGCGTTCAATTGGCCGGAGATGCCCGGCTGGCCGCGAGATTGGCTTGTCCGGAAGTGGAAGACTGGCATACCGAGTATTTGGATTTGGCTATCTCGATGAAGATGGTCGCGGGTGCTGATGGCGCCATCGAGCATATCAATCGTTACGGTTCGAAGCACACCGATGCCATTTTGACGACTGAACCAGATCTGGCAGAACATTTTATGGACGCAGTGGATTCGGGCAACGTATTTTGGAATTGCTCAACACGTTTCAGCGATGGTTTTCGTTATGGTTTTGGTGCTGAAGTCGGTGTTTCGACCTCGAAAATTCATGCCCGCGGCCCGGTTGGACTGGAAGGTTTGATGACGTATAAATATAAACTGTATGGACATGGTGATTTGGTGGCAGATTTTTCAACCGGCGCGCGAAAATTTTCGCATCAAAGCTTGGGCACTTCAGAGATATCGTGCTAAAATGGATTTACAAAATTTGCTTCGCTGGTATCGCTTGAATTGTAATGAGCAGCAGCCGCAGCTTGGCGCCGGGATTCAGCGCACACAAAGGAGAACGAAATGAAATTGGTTTTTGGCAGCGACCACGCAGGGTTTTCACTTAAAAGATTTTTGATGTCCAAGATGGAAGAGCAAGGTCACAGCTGTATCGATGTCGGTGCGGATACTGACGCTTGCGCAGCCAGCTACGTGCCCTCTGCCGTTCAAGCCGCAGCCGTCATCAATGCAGGTGAAGCCGATTTCGCGGTCTTGATCTGTGGGACAGGCATTGGAATTTCTATCGCTGCGAACAAAGAAAACGGGATTCGCTGCGGCCTTTGTAACAATGAATACATGGCGCGCATGGCCAGACAACACAACAACGCCAATGCCATCGCGATGGGGGCCAGAGTTGTGGGTACTGCATTAGCGCAGTCTATGCTGGAAGCTTTTTTGGACGAGACTTTTGAAGATGGCGGCAGGCACAGCGTGCGCGTCAATGAAATTATGGAATTGGAAAAACAACGCTGACCGCGAGGACTGTTGTTTTGCCTTTTGATAGAAGGAGCCGATTATGGACTATAAAAATGTGATGATTTTTGACCACCCGCTGATACAGCATAAAATTTCCTTGATGCGTGATAAGCACACGACGACCAAGGAATTTCGCGAATTGGTTTCGGAAGTGGCGATGCTGATGGCATACGAAGTGACGCGAGACCTGCCGCTGCGTGAAGTGGAGATCGAAACGCCTGTGGCCATGGCACGAACCAAGGTTCTAGACGGGAAGAAAGTGGCCATCGTGCCGATTCTCCGCGCCGGTCTTGGCATGGTGGACGGCATGCTCAGCCTTTTGCCCATGGCTAAAGTCGGACACATCGGTCTGTACCGTGACCCGGAGACTTTGCAGCCTGTGGAATATTATTGCAAGCTGCCCGAAGACGTGGCCGATCGCGATGTCATTTTGATGGATCCGATGCTGGCTACAGGGGGTTCTGCCGTGGCGGCCATCACTTTTTTAAAAAACCGCGGGATTACATCGATCAAATTTATGTGTCTCATCGCGGCCCCTGAAGGAGTGGAAGCGATTCACAACGCACACCCGGATGTACCCATTTTCTGTGCAGCGCTTGATCAAAAACTTAATGATCATGCCTATATTGTTCCGGGTCTGGGTGATGCAGGGGACAGGCTTTTCGGCACTAAATAATTCTTGCAAACTGGTAAAAAGGCGAGTAGTATCCTTTCTGTGTGGAAGGGGGCGACGCTTTGCCTGTTGCTATGACATATTTTGAACGCTTTTGGCTTGCCTTTGTAGAACATCTCAAAGAACTGGTTCCGGGTGGTAAAAATCTGACTGAGTCCATTTTAAGTGTTTTGGACTATGGTCCTCGCTTTAAATTTGATTTGCTTGGAGCGACCGTGCGCATTTCTGACGCGGTAATATCGATGGCTTTTGCGTTGATTTTTACTCTGGTTCTGGTCTTGTGGATGGGGCACAAGCCTCAGCTCAAACCGAAAACCGGTCAAACCGTGGCGGAAATTTTCTTCGGCATGATTGACAGTGCTTGTATTTCCATGGGACTGAAGCCTGAACATACGGCGCGAGTCGTCCCATTTATCGCGTCTGTCGGAATGCTGATCACCTTGTCAAATCTTTCAGCGCTGTTTAAACTCAAACCCGCTTCGGTCAATCCGTCTTTTCCGATTGCGCTGGGTTTGATCGACCTCGTTTATGTGGTCGTGATGGGCATTCGCCTGGTGGGCATCAAAGGTTTTGTCGGTTCGCTCATGCAGCCGGCCGCGGTGCTTTTGCCCTTTAAAATTCTTGACTACATCATCAAACCGATTTCGTTGGCCTTTCGTCTCTTCGGTAATATTTTCGGTGCGTATATTTTGATGACCTTCATTGAAGTGCTGGTGCCTTTAGTCCTGCCAAGTGTGTTTGCGCTGTGGTTTGATTTGGGTGACGGCATAATTCAGGGTCTTGTTTTTGCCTATTTGACGATCAACTACCTGGGTGAAATCGTGGAAGGCGCGGAAAGCGCTGAACATACGCGTCTGGAAAAATCAAAGAAGAAAGCCGCCCGCCTCAAGCTCAAGGCCTAGAAGGAAGTGGCGTTGCTCACTTGATAAAGCCGCTTCAATCGTAATAGTTTAAAGGCCTCGCACGGGGCCGGGAGGAAAAACATGTTTGGAACAATCATTGCCATGCTGCAGAATCTAACAGCGACCTTGCTGCCATTATTGACAGCCGCGGCGACCGCTGACGGCGGCAGCGCACGAGGCCTGGTCGGCCTGGGTGCAGGTATCGCCATTTCGCTGGCAGCCGGTTTAGGCGGCCTGGGTATCGGCATCGCGTCCGGAAAAGCTTTCGAAGCGACTGCGCGTCAGCCGGAACAAGCCGGCGGCATTCAGCGCTTGCTCTTTGTGGCCATCGTTTTTATTGAATCAACGACCATTTATGCCCTGGTTGTCGCTCTTTTGCTGCTATTTGTTTTCAAATGACAGGGGTAAAAGATATAGGAGCGTGTTATGACTGATTTATTTTCTCCCGAAGCAATGGCGAGCTATCTGGTCACCATGATCGTGACCGGCCTGAGCTTGCTCATCATATATATCATCGTGAAAAAATTGCTCTACAAACCGATCACGGAAATGATCGACAAGCGAAAAGCCTTGATCGAAAAGCAACTGCGCGAAGCAGAAGAGAAAACCGCTGCTTCCGTAAAAAACGCTAAGGAAGCCCGGGCTAAGCTGGACGCGGCCCAGGCCGATGCAGCTAAAATCGTTTCTGAGGCCAACAGCCGCGCGCTGCTTGAAGCGGATCGTGTTGTGAAAAATGCTCGGATGGAAGCCCTCAAGAATTCCAAACGCGCGGATGAGGAACTGCGTCAAGAACGCAATACCATGCTTCACGAAGTACGTTCCGAAGTCACGAGCCTCTCTATGGCGATTGCCACTAAACTAGTGGGTGAATCCGTTAACAATGAAGAAACGCGTCAAAAAGTCAACAAATGGATCGACGATCAGCTTTTAAACGAAGAGAAGAGCTCTGAAACCGAGGCTGCTCTCGTTGTGAGCGATTCAAGTGAGTCCTCACAAGGAGCCTCGCATGAGTGATGCAGGGAAAGTAATTCTGCGCATTGTCTCGGCCAAAACGATGTCCCGGGATAAACTTGACAGCATCGCCGGAGCCTTTAGCAAGCGCCTGGGGATTGCCGGCTATGAATTGATACAAGAAGAAGACAGCCGCTTGCTGGGTGGGTTTTTAGTTTATTTGCTCGGCAAACGGTACGATTTTTCTTTGCGCGGCCGTTTACATGAAATCGATCGCAAGCTTCACTTAAGCAGTGGTGATGATGATCGCGCCGATTCTGCACTGGCTCTGAAAGAAGAACTGCAAGCCAAGACACTCACGATATTTTCCGCACAAGAACAAGAGCTCAACTTGTCCAGATTATGGGATCAAGAAGGCGAAGAGCTGACCGCAGAAGAACGCAGCCAAAACCTGCATCTGCTGATGGACGACTACCTCAATTCCCTCAACAGTGCCGGCGACCTCAACGATCCTTTGATTGATGAAGTCGGTGAAGTCATTTCAGTCGGAGATGGTATCGCCTATGTTTCCGGTTTGGAGCACTGTAAAAACGATGAATTGATCATCTTCTCGGCGGATTGTTTCGGCCTGGCGATGAATCTTGAAGAAGATCGCATCGGCGTCGTGCTGCTGGGCGATGTTAACTCGATCAATGAAGGAACAGTGGGTAAACGCAGCGGCCGCACACTATCCGTCCCCGGTGGAGACGCACTTCTGGGCCGCGTGGTGGATGCTTTGGGTAAGCCTATCGACGGAGCCGGACCCATCCGCAGCCACAAATTTTATCCGATTGAGCGCACCGCCCCCAATGTCATTGACCGCCAACCTGTGAACCAGCCACTCTACACCGGTATAAGTGCTATTGATGCCATGACGCCTATCGGCCGGGGCCAGCGCGAATTGATCATCGGTGACCGCCAGACCGGAAAGACCAGCATCTGCCTGGATACGATCATCAATCAAAAGGGCAAAGGTGTCCGCTGCGTCTATGTATCCATCGGTCAAAAACTTTCCAATCTGGCCAATTATGTACAAATCCTGAAAGAACAGGGAGCCATGGAGTATACGACCATCGTGGTGGCCTCAGCAGCCAATCAAGCCTCGATGCAGTACATCGCGCCTTACGCAGGCTGCGCCATTGCCGAAAGCTGGCTCTATGAGTCACATAGCGATGTTTTGATCGTTTATGACGACTTGACGAAGCACGCGCAAGCCTACCGCAGCCTTTCTCTTCTACTGCGCAGGCCGCCGGGGCGTGAAGCATTCCCGGGCGATGTATTCTTTTTACATTCGCGCTTGCTGGAACGCGCCTGTCGCCTGAGTGAAGAAAAAGGCGGTGGTTCGATCAGCGCCCTGCCCATTGTTGAAACTCAGGCAGGAGACATTTCCGCGTACATCCCGACCAATGTGATCAGTATCACCGACGGGCAGATTTATCTTGAAACGGATCTGTTTTTTGCCGGGCAAAAGCCAGCCATCAATGTGGGCCTATCCGTCTCACGTGTGGGCGGCGCGGCACAGAGCAAAGCCATGAAACAGGTAGCGGGCACTTTACGCATCAACCTGGCTCAATACAAAGAAATTGCCGCTTTTTCGCAGTTTGGCTCAGAGCTTGACCCCGAAACACAAGCCCAAATCAGCAAGGGTGCTGCATTGAATGAGATTCTGATCCAGGGTGTCAGAGATGCCCGCAGCATGGCTGAGCAAGTCTCTTTGCTGTATTTGGCCAACGAGGCTGCGCTCCTGGGCGTTCCGAAAGACGAACTTAAATACTTTTGCCCGCAATTTATCAAATACCTGCATCTCAGCACCCAGGATGTTCTGGATGAAATTGAAGCGACGGGTCATTTGGATGAGGAGGCGAAAAAACGCCTGCAAGACAGCGCGGCGCGTTACATAGAAATGTGGGCGATAGAGCATGCAGCAAATTACTGAAATCAAGAAGCATATGAAAAGCATCGGTGAGATCAAACAGATGACTCGCGCGATGCAGCTTATTTCAGCTGTAAAAATGAACAAGGCTAAAACACAGCTGGCGGTCGCGTTCCCGTTTTTTGTAGTTTGCGCGGAAACGATGGCCATTTTGTTGAAGCAGTCTGATGAGAATATCAGCGATGTCATGCATCTCAGAACCAAACATCCGGGCGAGGAATGGACTGTCGGTGTCATGATTTTTTCGGGTGACCAGGGCATGGCCGGTGCTTATAACATGAATTTGTTGGGTGAAGCCGAGCACTTTGTCGAAAAGATCGCCCGGCAACGCAGCGACGAAGGTTTCAAGGCCCGCACCCGCGTGCGTGTTTTGGGCAAAGTCGGTTGGGATCGGCTTAAGAAAGTAGGTCAGATCGAAATGCTTTCCGATGAAGTTTTCCCGATTTACCCACCCTCTTACCACCGCTCCGGCATACTCTCCAACCGCATCCAGGACGCCTATAACAGCGGAGATCTGGACGAAGTATATTTTGTTTATACAAGACTGTCCAAGGCATTGTCCATGGATGTCATGACAACACGCGTTTTGCCCGTTGACTATAAAGGCTTGCAGGATATTTATCAGGATTACCAGGTCTTTTCGATTGAAGATGTCGCGGATAACGTGCGTATTGATTATGAACCCGACCCGGAAAAAGTATTGGACTATTTGACAGATACCTACGTCAACGGCATGGTTTATGGTGCCTTGAGTGAAGCTTATGCCAGCGAACAAACCGCCCGCATGACCGCGATGCAAAACGCGACCGACAACGCGGACGAAATACTATCCGATCTGGAGCTGCGCAGTAATCAGGCGCGTCAAGCCAGAATCACTGCTGAAATTTCGGAAATCGTAAATGGCGCTGAAGCCATCAGCTAGTTTATCCGGACGCAGGATGTCACGGTGATATCAAGACAGAAACCGGATCTTCAAACCGGTGCTATTGAAAGAAGGACATAAAATGACTGAAGGTCGTGTGCTGCAGATTATTGGACCGGTTGTAGACATAAAATTCCCCAAAGATAAAATGCCCAAAATCACTGAAGCGATTCGTGTTCCGCACGTTGAGGGTGCCGAGGCCACACTGGAAGTGATGCAAATTCGCGGTCAAGGTGTGGTGCGCTGCGTTTCGTTTACTGCCACCGAAGGAATGGCTCGCGGTCAGGTTGCTATCGCCACCGGGGCGCCTGTCAAGGTACCGGTTGGAGATGCGGTCAGAGGCCACGTTTTCAATGTGCTGGGCCAGACGATCGACGGCAGCGCAGCTCCGGAGGCGGATGCTTATTGGCCGATCCATCGCGCCGCGCCCGATTTTGCCAGTCAGATTTCCAACCCTCAAATTATGGAGACAGGCATCAAAGTCATCGATTTGCTCGTACCGTACAACCAGGGAGGAAAAATCGGCCTCTTTGGTGGTGCGGGTGTGGGCAAAACAGTCCTCATTCTCGAGCTGATTCGTAATATCGTCAAAGAGCAGGGCGGATACTCTGTTTTTACCGGAGTGGGGGAGCGATCCCGTGAAGGCAATGATCTGTGGCGTGAAATGTCCGATTCCGGTGTGTTGGAAAATACGGTCCTGCTGTTCGCTCAGATGAACGAAACCGCAGGCGCGCGCATGCGTGCCCCCCTGGCGGGTTTGACCATGGCTGAATATTTCAGAGACGTCAAGAAGAAAAACGTGCTCTTATTTATCGACAATATTTTCAGATTTGTTCAAGCCGGGTCGGAGGTGTCGGCTTTGCTTGGGCGCATTCCTTCAGCGGTGGGTTATCAACCGACTTTAGCTAATGAAGTCGGCCAGCTGCAGGAGCGGATCACTTCCACCAAAAACGGTTCAATCACCTCAGTCCAAGCGGTTTATGTACCTGCGGATGATTTAACTGATCCTGCTCCGGCCACCACTTTTGCCCATTTGGATGCAATCACCGTGCTGTCGCGCGATGTTGTGGCTCTGGGTATTTATCCGGCGGTTGACCCTTTACAGTCTTCCTCGCGGTCTTTGGCGGAGGATATCGTTGGCAAAAACCATTATCGTGTCGCCATGAAGGTTCAGGAAATTTTACAAAGATACAAAGAACTTCAAGACATCATCGCGATTTTGGGCATGGATGAGCTCAATGAGACGGACAAACTGTCAGTGTACAGAGCCAGAAAAATTCAAAGATTCCTTTCCCAGCCGTTTTATGTAATGGCTGATTCCAGCGGTTACGAGGGGCGCTATGTGCCTATCAAGGACACGGTCAGGAGTTTTGAGGCCATCATCGGAGGAGACTGCGACAAAATCCCTGAACAGTATTTTTTCATGAAGGGCTCCATCGATGATGTCTATAAGGCATCAAAAAAATTGTGACGGGGTAAGAAAAAAGGTAATGACGGACGACGAAGTAAGAAATGAGCAAACCGGCAGTGATGAAGTTACCGCTCCCGGCGCTTCTGACGCAGCGCGAACTTCAGCGTGGGACGATGCGGCGATCGCAGCCGGCTCGCACTTTCGCAGCTACATCGTCACCCCTTTTGAAGTTTTTTTTGACAAGACCTGCAGCATGATCGTCATTCCGGCGGCTGATGGTGAGTTGGGTGTGAAGAGAGGCCATGCGCCTCTGGTCACCGCCCTTTATCCCGGTGAGGTACGGATAGAAAAGGACGGACGCTGGCTCTACGCTTTCGTCTCCAACGGTTATGTTCAAATTGAACGGGATTACGTCATGGTCGTCTGCAATTCTGCGGAGTGGGCCGATGACATCGATCCCGATCGTGCGCAGGAGGCTCTGGTTCGTGCGCAGGAACGCTATGACAATGTGGAAATGTCTGAGCGGGACCGCAAACGTGCTGCCCATGCCATAAGGCGAGCCAAAAACCGTTTAAAGGTGGCCTCGCGCGCGGCTGAACGCAAGTTGACAGAAAATTAGTCAGCTTTCACGAAAATACTCTCGCACGACAGGACCGATTCGCAGAAGACAATGGTCTGGTAAACGCTGTGGGCCTCCTTTCGGACACGGTTCCCGGTCAATGAAAATTTCAGTTTCCGGATCGATCTGTTCCAGCCAGCCTCCCGTTTCATCGGAATAGATGCGGCTGTGCAGGGCGGCCTCATTTTTATAGCCGAAACTGTAATCCGCAGCCTCGGAATCCGCCCCAAAACAGAGCGGGGCAGCGAAGATAAACAATTCGACTTCTGCCTCGATGATTTCAGATTTACTGCGCAGTCTTTCGCCTTGAGTTGAAGGAACGGCCATGAGATAAGCCGGAAAAATTTGCTTGACTGATGTTTCAAGGCTTGGCTCCGGAGTGTTAGCAGCCTTTTGTTCGACTGTGTTTAATAAGCCGGCAAGATTTGTTTCGTGCTCGTTTTGAAAACGCGATTTTCGTTCATTAAAAGGAGATTTAGGGTGAAACAAAGCGATACAAGCAGTAATGAGCGCGAGCAGCAAGAAAAAGACCGCCAGTGTTTTGGGCCAGAGCTGATTCCCTCCGAATTCCAATTGCATGATCAAATTCGCCAGCACCAGTGAACTGACGAGTCCGCTGACAAGAAAGAGACCTGTACGGTTGACCGGGTTGCGTGCTTTGATTTTTACTTTTTTCTCGGCAGGCGCATTCATCAAACGACTTCGTTCACCGGCCAGCTGCCTGCTTTTGCTGCGAGGCGCAGCGCTCAGCTCAGGCATGTTTTGATACAGTGCCAGACAAATTTCTTGAAATCTGGCGAAGTTGCTGTAGCTGCTGGAGATCCATTCTGCCACCTCAGCATCACTTAACAATCCGCTTCCATTCGCTGCCAAAATTGTTTTTTCTACCAATCGACCCAAGGCCTCTTGCTGCAGCTCTTCAATAATTTCGTTGTTTTCGGCCTCATTCATCGGCAGATAGATAAAGTAGATGTCCTTTAGCACCTGCCCCTCGCAGCGTTCCAAAAAAATCCGCTCTTCATCCAGTACAATTCTTTGATGGTCCAGAAGCTGTCCGCACATCTTTGTGCGCAAGTCGCAATAATGCTTTAACACGCTCAGGAGCTGCTGCAGACTTGCATCATTTTCCGATTCGCTCAAAGCAGTTTTACGTTCCAGAGGGTAGACCAGGACGAGGGGCTGATAAGCAAAAAGAATTTCGGGAATCAACAAGCCCTGATATTTTATCTGCTCCAAAAGCTCTATCTGATATGTCAAGATCTCGCTCCCGCCACTCGCCCGGTAGACCAGTCTATCTGTATCCTTTATCCAACGACCCGACCGCTCTTGCATTGGTGCATCACCCTCCGACACGTGTACAGCTTCATTTATTTGAGTATGTTGGATATGACTTTTGAATCATTGAAGACACTTTTAAATAAACTGCTTGAAAACGCCTTGATTTGAGAGTTGAACAGCAAAGCAACCGTAAGCAGAATACCGGTTATAACCACGATTTCCAATGTTCCCATTGCCTCTTCGGAATCTGAGCGCGTCAAAGCGCTCTTCAATTGAATGAGCTTGCGCTCGATTTTTATATACTGTCCGGCAAAATAATTTTCTTTCATAGTTTCATATTTCCTTTCGTTTTTTGCTTCGAAGCTAGGTCTTATTCTATCGCTTACAGTCACCGCCAAATCACAGATGACCCGACAATAATCCCTGTTTCGGGTGAAAAATCCTCTCGCGCTGAGGGTCTGAATCACTAAAAAGCCGTAAAAATCTGCATTGCGGGAGCCGCGCCGATCAGCATGACAGACAACAAGTCCATCAACATCGGCAGCAGCATCAATCCGGACCTGCTATCCAAAGACCGCCTGATGTTCTGGCGCTGCTCAGCCCAACATAAATTGAGCTGCTTATCAAGAATATCGAGCAGTTCGTGACTCCCGAGTTTCGTGTATCTGGCTAACAAATAGAGTAGTGAAGCCATGTCGGAGATTTTTATTCCCGCTGCAATTTGTTCAAACATGACAGATGCAGATTGAGCGTGAGAGATACGACCCGACATCGTGCTGATCACCACGGAGAGGGGAGAATTCCGACCCGAAAAGACACGCGCGCACTCAATCAGAGCAGACGGTAAACTCAGTCCGTTTTTTAACAGACGGCCGAGTAGAGAAATCATTAGGGGCAGATCATGGCGCAGACCGGCTTCGTTTTGCGCTGCTCCGGAATGAAGTTTCACTTCAAAAAGTATGGCAAAGGCCGCGGGCAAAACCAATACCCGGTAAAAGGCAATACCAAGCAAGACGCTGATAAACAAGAGTGCAACAAGGCTGCCGAGGAGAATCAGGAGCAAAGTCAAAACATGCTGCAGCACAAAGGGAGACAGTGTCTCGTGGTCTGTGTTAAAAAAATATTGCGGGAAGGCCAGCCGGTAATCACGTTCAAGACGCCTTGTGTAAGAAACAGGCAGTTTACTGCCCAGCCGCTTGAGCCATGTCATAGAACTGACGCGTTCCGCAGAAATCAACTTAAACAAGAAGCCCGAGCTGTTTTCATTTCGAAGCTTGGCTGAACTTCCGGCACTGAGATTTAGATGCAAGATGAAAGCCGAGACTGCCAAGGCATAAGCCGCCATTCTGAACATGCTGCTCAGCCCGTTCGTCGTAGACGTCAGCGTTGGTACGCTTATCAGATCATTGAAAAGAGGAGCCATAAAAAAGGGCAGCAAAGCCAGGATCAATCCTTCGGACCTTTGCCGGTTACCCGCTGCAGCCATTTCATCTTCCAGCATCACCAGCTCTCTGGCGGTGTCAAATGAATCGCGCAGCAAATCCAGCAGTTTTTCACCTAATTGGTTTTCCAGACGCAAACCGTAGAGCAATGCCTCTGCTTCCGGACAAGGAAAGCAAGCCTCCAAAACCGGTAAATAAGATTTCTGCGCTTGCTGTGCCTGAATCAAGCGGGACACACGTTTCAGCCCGAGTTTCAAATGCTTGTCCGTACTGCGCTCAACAAAACTTGAATCACCCATCTGCTGCAGTACATGACGCACGGTTTGACCTGCTGCGACGCTGCTGCTGAGGAACTGCAAAAAATCCATCAACGAACGCCTGGCTCTCCTGACACGCCGTTGTGACAAATACTGCTCAAAACTGCGTGCCAGAAAAAATGCGAAACCACACGAAGCGAGCAGTGTATAAATGTTTAAACGAAAAAAACTCATCGCGGCCAATATACAAAGAGGCAGGCTGAGTACTAAAAGCAATAGTTGTTCGAGTGACGCGCTTTTTAAGGCTTGTTTATGCATATGTGCCGACCTCTCCGTGCAAAGGCAGATCTTCCAAATGAAAACTACCCGCGGTGTCGGGCACAACACGGCAGATTTCATCAATCACCCGGTGGCCTTCAGCTGTCCGTTTAATATGAACCAGATAGCGAATGGAGGCGGCCAGGTTTTCTCTGATTGCTTCGTAGGGAAGCGCACTGTTACTTAAAACCATATTGCAAAGTCGGCGCATCATGTCAGCGCAGGAATTGGCATGCCCGGTGCACAAAGTGCCGGGATGACCGGAGTTCATGGCCGTGAGCATATCAAAAGCTTCTGATCCGCGCACTTCTCCCACAACGATGCGGTCAGGCCGCATGCGCATGGCGGTGCGAATCAATTGCCCGATGTCGACACCACCCCCTTCAGGACCGGGACTCCGGCTTTCCATTTTAACCAGATTTTCCAGACCCTGCAGCTGCAGCTCGGCTGAGTCCTCAATCGTGATCACGCGTTCATTTTTCGGAATAAAATTGGACAAGACGTTCAAGAGTGTGGTTTTACCTGTGCCGGTCCCTCCGCAAATAAAGAGACTTTCGCGTTTGATGACCGCCTGTTTCAAGATCTCAAGAGCAAATGGACTCAGACAGCCGCTGGCCAGCAAAGCCGCCGCATCCGGTCTGATGCCGCTGAACTTGCGAATGGTCAAAATCGGGCCGTCCGGGGCGAGCGGCGGCAGCACGGCATTCGCTCTCGAACCATCAGCCAGGCGCAGGTCAGCGATGGGATGGCTGAGATTCAGGTTTTTGTTTCCCAGAGAAAAAAAGTGTTGAATGACATCCAGCAAGTGTTCCTGATTATCAAACACCAGAGCACAGCGCTCGATCAGTCCATCTCTTTCGATGAATATTGAATCTGCTCCGTTGACCATGATTTCCGTGATGCTTTCATCTTCCAGCAAGGGCTGTAGAATGTCCAAACCGTGCAAAGCGTTGAACAAATCCTTCATCAAATTTTTTCTGCTTCTCAGGTCTACATGTTTGCCCAGCAGACTGAGATTCACTTCATCCGCAATCAAAGCCTGTAAAGCCGCCGGATCATCAACCGGCTTCAAGCTCAAGTCATTGCTGATTTTGATGCGCAGATTTGTCCGTAACCTTCTGTATTCATCCATCGAACTCACTGCTGCCTCCTCTCAAAAGCATCGCTTTCATTGGGGGCGCATTTTTGTAGCGAGGTGCAGGCTGATCATTCAGGCAGCGTTCCCGGATCGGGAATCCCGGGGGAAGCATCGCTTTTATTTCTTCAGAAAAACGATAAACCGCGGGATTCTTGAGCACGAGAGAGTTGTTCAAAATCAGCAGCTCATCACACAAAGGCAGAACGTGCCTCAGCAATGACCCTGTTTTTTTTGAACACAAGACAAGTGCGCAATCTCTGTTTTCTTTTCGTTTCACGATTGTCTTCAACAAAGCGATCAGCTGTCTGACCGCAAGCATTGAGAACTCGTCAGGCGGGCGGGGAGTTGAAGCCGGAACAAAACTCATGACCCCGGGGATAGCTGTCGGGAAGACGTAGGGAAAAATCTGCTCAAGTTTGAGCACTTCTTTACTCAAGCGCTGCAAAAGTGAAACCACATCAGAATGATCACTTGAAGAAGGGATCTGTAGCGTCAGCGAACTCTGTTCGACTACAGATGTAAACGGCAAAACAAAGGTGCGTAAACCGTTTTTGAAATTATTGGCAAAAACTTCATCCAAGTACCCGCCAAGGCAGGGAGCGGTCACATCAGACACAACGGCGTATACTTTTTCGGCCAGCATCGCGGTGCTGAGCATTTCTGGCTTCGGCCGCCCCAAAAGTTCACGCAGCTTTTGTTCAATCGCTTTTGTATCGAAACGATAGACTTCAGCATGTTTGTTTTCTGAAAAAGCCTGAGTCACACCCAATTCTGCCAGTTTGATGTGAAAAATATCCTCGTACAGAGGGTAGTCCCGTAAAATCACAGCCTGACAATTCCAGGTCGGAGTCCAATCAGGAAACTGCCTGGCATTGTAAATAATGGCTGAGGGTTTTTCCCGTTTATTGTCCATAAAACGATAAAGTTCCTTTATCCCTGAAATAGCACTCCAGGCCAGGGTGGGAAAACGCCCTTGTAGATACTTGCTGAGTGCCTCCGCAAAGGCACGTTCTTGATCCAGAATGACTGCATGCTCCATATTTTTTTCCTCCGGACAGAAGCTTAATGCCTCCACCGTCTCTGTGGCCTTGCTTTTGCCACTTGAAATTTCTGAAAATCACCTAAAACAACCTGAAGCAAGTCGGGCTGACATGATTGACGATCAGTCAGGGCTGGGATCTTTGACCGCTTTTGACATTTGCAAAACACAGACCTTGAAAGGGTTTTTCCACTGTGCTAACATAGCGGCAATTGAATAGCACTTATCAAGAGCGATGGAGGGATTCGGCCCTGTGAAGTCCGGCAACCGGCCCCGGGGCAGCGGTGCTAAGTCCGACAGCATTGCCTGGGAGATGAGGTTTTTACGATAATGTCGTGTCCATAGGTTATGGAGACGGCTTTTTTTGACCCAATCAGCTATTCAGACAACTGCTTAAGCCAGGTGCATGAGAAACGAGGAAATATTTAATGCCTAATGAAAAAAACACAAAAAAGCGACTGTTTTCTTCCGAGTCCGTAACCGAGGGACACCCGGATAAAATTTGCGATCAGGTCTCCGACTCGATTCTGGATGAGATTTTGAAGCAAGATCCGATGGCGCGTGTGGCCTGTGAAGCCATTTGTACGACCGGTATCGTATTTGTGACAGGTGAGGTAAGCACTGATGCCTATGTTGATATTCAGAGTATCGTGCGAAAGACGATTCGAGAAATTGGTTACAACCGAGCCAAATTTGGTTTTGATGCTGAAACCTGCGGTGTTTTGACCTCGATCAACGAGCAATCCCCTGACATTGCACGCGGTGTCAATGTCGCCATGGAACGGCGGACGGGCGGCGATCAGGCGGCGGATATGGAGACTGGCGCGGGTGACCAGGGCATGATGTTCGGTTTTGCCTGCAACGAAACGGATTCCTATATGCCGTTGACCATAGAATTGGCTCATAAATTGTGCCGACAACTAGCCAAAGTGCGGAAAGAAGGCATTTTGCCGCTGATCAGGCCGGATGGTAAGGCACAAATCACTGTGGAATACGAAGGTTTTGTCCCGGTGCGGGTCGACACCATAGTCCTTTCGACCCAGCATGATCCGAACTACACACAAGAAGAATTGCGCCGCGATGTGCTGCGTGAAGTGATCGGCAAGGTGATTCCCGCGAACTTGATCACTGATGAAACGAAAATTTATGTCAACCCGACCGGGCGCTTTGTTGTGGGTGGTCCGCAGGGCGACTCAGGTCTGACCGGGCGGAAGATCATCGTCGATACTTATGGTGGAGTCGCTTCACACGGCGGGGGCTGTTTTTCAGGTAAGGACCCCACCAAAGTCGACCGTTCCGCGTCATATGCGGCGCGGCACATCGCGAAAAATCTGGTCGCGGCCGGCGCAGCGGAGCGTCTGCAAATTCAGCTGGCCTATTCGATAGGCATCGCCAAACCCGTGTCAATCGATATCGACAGTTTTGGAAGCGGAATAGTGGATGATGAAGTACTTGTCGACATTGTTAAGAAGCATTTCGCGTTGACGCCTGCGGGAATTATCCGTGAGCTTGATCTGCGCCGGCCCATTTACAGGCAGACTGCTGCCTACGGGCATTTTGGGCGTAATGATCTCGATTTACCTTGGGAGAAGCTTGATAAGGTCGACCTGATCAAGGCAGAACTGGCTCTTGCTGCGGCCAGGTGATGCAGAAAACGAGCCTCGTGTCGCAAGAGGCGGCATGATCAGCTTCAGAGAGCGCCTGGGACAACGTTTGTTCCCGGCGCTTTGTGTATCCTGCGGAAAAAGCATCACGGAGCGGAGCCCTTACAGTGATTATTGTCGACGCTGCTGCGCCAAACTGCCGTGGCGGCGTGAGCATGAGCGGGTTTTGCCCCTCTTGTCATGGCGCTTTAAATTACTCTTGTCGGGAGAAGATCGTGAGTTGGAGCGAAAAACCTTGTGCCTGAGTGCTTTGCATTATCGGGGCGAAATCCCCTTTTTGATAAGAAGCTTGAAATTTAACGGAAGACTGTGCAATGCCAAACCGCTTGGTGAAATACTGGGAGACTGTCTCATCAGAGAAGCGAAGCTGCAGAACAACAGCAATTGGGTGATTACGTCCGTGCCGCTGAGCCTTAAACGGCAGAAACAGCGTGCCTACAACCAGGCTGAGGAAATTGCCCGGCATGCCGCCAGGCGCGCAGGACTGTCGTACATGCCATTGCTCGACAAACAATGGGACTCTCCCAAACAAAGTGAGTTTGGTTTTTTGGAACGACTTCATAATGTGGAGGGGATCTATCGAGCGCGGCAGCAGCTGAACGGCTGTTCAATTGTGTTGGTGGATGACATCCTTACCTCGGGAGCGACTCTGTTTTCCGCCTCGAAAGCACTGTATGAAGCTAATGCCGCACATGTGCTTTGTGCTGCTGCGGCGAGCGGCCGTAAGCATGAAGTACAGGCACAAAAACACTTTGATGATTGAACTTCCAGTACTCAAAAGTTATACTGCTTCTAGACTCGTCAGGCGTTTTGTGCGTTTTGCAGAAAGGCTTTTTATTGTTGACTGGTGATGTATGAGAATTAAGAGAAAGAAGGATTATTTATGAGCTTTATCGAAGAAGTTATGAAAAAAGCGCGGGAAGACCGCAAGACCATCGTTTTGCCTGAGTCTTATGAAATTCGCACTTTGGAAGCGACAGCCAAGATTTATGAGAAGGACGTGGCCGACATCATTTTGATCGGTGACGCGGCCAAAATCAAAGCTGCAGCAGGAAATTGGGACATCTCCAAGGCTAAAATCGTCAATCCCGAAACTTTCGCCGACATGGAAGCTTACGCAAACGCCTTCTACGAGCTCCGTAAAAACAAGGGCATGACCCTGGAAAAAGCCCGCGAAACCATGCTGGATCCTCTCTTTCTGGGCGTCATGATGGTGAAGCAAGGTGCAGCCGATGGCATGGTGGCCGGCGCGGTCAACAGCACTTCCAATACACTCAGACCCGCGCTGCAGATTTTGAAAACGGCCCCGGGCACCAAGCTCGTTTCCGCATTTTTCCTGATGGATGTGCCTGATTGCGAATTTGGGCATAACGGTCTGTTTATTTTTGCCGACAGTGGCCTTGTCGAAAACCCTGATGCCGATGCGCTTTCCGAAATCGCGTTATCCTCAGCCAAGTCCTTCAGACAATTGACCGGCGCTGAACCCAAAGTAGCCATGCTTTCTTACTCCACCATGGGCAGCGCGAAAAGTGAGTTGACCGAAAAGGTAATTGAAGCCACCCGCTTAGCCAAAGAAAAGGCTCCAGAACTGGCTCTTGACGGAGAGCTGCAAGTGGATGCGGCCATTGTTGCCTCGGTAGGTAAATCCAAGGCTCCGAACAGCACGGTCGCCGGCAGCGCCAATGTACTCGTTTTCCCCGATCTCAACGCTGGGAATATCGGTTATAAACTGGTGCAGCGTCTGGCCAAAGCGGAAGCGTACGGGCCGGTGACCCAAGGCATCGCTCGTCCGGTCAACGACCTCTCCAGAGGCTGTGTCGCGGATGATATTGTCGGTGTGGTCGCCATTACAGCGGTTCAAGCGCAATCGTAAGATTTGAAGGGGAAAAATAGAATGAAAATATTAGTAATCAACGCAGGCAGTTCGTCTTTGAAATACCAGCTTTTGGACAGTGATGAAAAGAGCATGCTGGCCAAAGGCAATTGTGAACGCATCGGGATGGACGCATCTTTCATAAAACACCAGGTGACAGGTCGTGATCAAGTAAGTTTCGACATCAAAATGTCCAACCACAGCAAGGCCATCAAGGCGATCATCAAAATTCTGACCTCGGAAAATGACGGTGTCATAAAAGACATGAGCGAAATCGACGCGGTCGGACACCGCGTTGTACATGGCGGGGAAGCTTTTTCCAGTTCTGCAATTATTACGGAAGAGGTAAAAGATGCGATTCGCCAGGTTTACGATCTGGCCCCTTTGCACAACCCGGCCAATATGACCGGTATTTTGGCCTGTGAAACCGCGATGCCGGGCATTCCTCAAGTGGCTGTTTTTGACACGGCCTTCCATCAGACGATGCCGAAGCAAGCCTACATTTACGGCATACCCTACAAATATTACCGAGACCAGCATGTACGCCGCTATGGTTTCCACGGTACCTCACATGAATATGTGGGTCGCCGCGCCGCTGAAATTATGGGTAAAAATTTTGATGACTTGAAAATCATCACCTGCCATCTGGGTAATGGTTCCTCAATTACAGCGATCGACCATGGTAAATCAGTCGACACCAGCATGGGTATGACCCCGATTGCGGGTCTGGCAATGGGCACTCGCTGCGGAGACATAGACATAGCGATCATCAGCCACCTCTTGGAAAAAAATGTCATCAGCAGCGTAAAAGAAGCAGACCGTGTCATGAACAAGGAATCCGGAGTACTGGGCATTTCAGGTTTGAGCTCTGACTTCCGTGATCTTTGCCAAGCTGCCGACGAAGGCAACAAACGGGCCATTTTGGCGCTGGATGTCTTTGGTTATCAAATCAAAAAATTTATTGGCTCTTATGCCGCCGTCATGGGCGGAGTCGATGCCATCGTCTTTACCGCGGGTGTCGGGGAAAATACTCCTGAAATCAGAGAACGCGCCATGCGTGGACTCGAGTGTCTGGGTGTCAAATTTGACTTTGAAAAAAATATCGGTTTGCGCGGCGAAGCGGACTTGACTGCAGAAGGATCAAAAGTAAAAGTTCTGGTCATTCCCACCAACGAAGAACTGGCCATTGCCAGAGAGGTTTTACGACTGGTATCGGCCATAAAACAATCGTAAGAAGATTGGGGCAGCCTATGGGTTGCCCCGACCGTTACCAGGGGGGCAGTCGTGACAGAAAGAGAGTATCAAGAAGAGTTACTGGAACTTTTTCTGGATCTTCATGAAAAATTGGTGCTGACAACCGAAGCGGCCTTGCAAGATGGGCGTTTTAAAAATTTGTCCAGAAACGATTTGAAAACTCTGAAAGCGATTGGCTTGCATGGCGAAAAAACCATGGGAGAAACCGCACAAGAACTGCGCATCACCTTGGGGACATTGACGGTAGCGATCAATAAACTGGTCAAAAAAGGTTATGTTCAACGCCATCGTGCCTCTGAAGATCAGCGGCGGGTCTTGCTGAATTTAACGCGTGAAGGGCAAGTCGCCCTGCGCCTGTTCAGAAAATTCAATCGTGTTTTGATGCAGCGCGTGCTGAATGACATCAGTGATGCGGAACAACGCATGTTCTATGAGTTCCTGAGCAATATGAACGACTTTATGATGGATCAGTACCTGGATTACAAAGCAAGAAAAATCAAAGAGCGTGAGGACGGCCAAGCGGCGGACGCAGGGGTGGACCGTCATGAATAAGCTTGAAATCACTAAAAAAGTCACTGAAATCGTCGCCAGGGCCTCCGGAATTTCTGCACTTGAAATCACCCCCAAGCGCGATTTTATCCTGGATTTGTGTTTGGATTCGCTGGCAATCATTGAAATCGTTGTCGATTTGGAACGTACTTTCAAGACTGAAATTTCCGATGAGTTGTCAGAGCGTATGCATAACATCAATGATGTGGTGGAATACATCGAGAATAACCTCCAAAATTGACAAAACACTCGCGTTTTAAATATTGCCCTTGAGGAACAGCATGCTCTTAGTTTTTATTATTAATCCCCATGCCGGAAACGGCCGCAGTCATGTTTTGGTCGATCGCCTGTGCGCCAAGGGTGAGGCCAACGGTTTGCTGCGCGTTTCGCCTACAGAAAAACGCAAAGCGAAAGGCTGCATTTTGCATTTACAGGCGCAGAGTACAGATTCAGTCGCGCTCACGGAAATCCGTGTATACCGCAATTTCCGTGAGGCCGACAGTTTGGGGCTTTGCCGTGAGTTGTCGGCCAAACATGGTAAAAATCTGGTGGTTGTGGCCTGCGGTGGAGATGGTACGGCCAATGAAGTGGCCCAGGGGCTGGAAGGCAGCGCGTCAGGCATGATGGTGATTCCTTTCGGCAGCGGAAATGATTTCGTCAAATCTATTTACAAAGAGGAATACCGTCACAGCGCTCGTCTGCTTGAAGCGCTGGGTTTGGACGAAAAACACTATAAGGAAGCAGAGGACGGAGCATGGCCCGATTTGACCGCTTTCCCCGTGGACCTGGTGCAATTTGTTGACGATCAAGAAAAAAGGCGAAGTTTTGTCAACGTGATGTCGATAGGCTTTGATTCAGGAGTAGCCATAACAGCTTCCGGACTGGTGCGTAGATTTCCGGGCATAGGTAAAGTCGCCTATATGCTCTCCATCGTCCCGGCTTTGTTCAAGAAAAAGATATTCCGTTTGGAGTATGGACTTTATGGGTCTAAATGGGAAAAAGGGACGATCAGCGAATCTGCGCAAGTGAAAAATTCAGCTGCCCGGATTTCCGCGCAGCAGGATTATTCCCTGGCAGCGCTGGCGAACTCCCGTTACTATGGCGGCGGTTTTCAACCCAATCCCTTCATGAACCTGCAGGACGGCGTTATTGAAGTTCTGATTTCCAAGCCCATCAATCTGGTGAAAATCGCGCAGCTGATCGGCGCCTATCGCAAGGGCGAAGCCCAGAAGTCAGACATCTTGACCATGTTTTCGGCTAAGCGTGGCTATATAAAATCCACAAAACCCGATGAGCCCCTGGTGATCACTTATGACGGAGAAGCGCTTTACAGCAGCCGCATCGATTTTGAAGTCAAAGAAAAAGCCTTGTGGCTGTCGATGCCAAAGGCTTGTGCGAACGAACGATTGCAGGCAGAGAATAAAAGCTGATTTTCAAGCTTTGATTTTTTTCCCGGACTTGGCGATATTCGGAATTTCTTTATTGGCAAAACGTTCATGAAACCAATCCGTCAAAACCTGATTCATCTCTTTGATGTTCGGGTAATTTTTAGCTTCCAGCACCTTTCCGAAGGTGATGATGAGGCGGTGACGCTTTTTGGTTTCAGGGTTGTGCCAGGCAGGCAGGGCCATGTTGGGGTTGAAAATGTTGTAACCGCCATCCAGAAAAACCGGTACGAGCGGTGACTTGGACTTTTTAGCGATGTAACATGCGCCTTCATGAATGTGGCCGAGTGTACCGTCTTTACTGCGCGTCCCCTCAGGATGGATGAGCAGAATATTGTCGCCTTCTTCCAGTGCTTCCTTCGCGCTGATGAGTGCCCTGGCCGGATTGCCGTTACGGTTGATCGGGATGCCTCGACCGACTCGCATGATGATTTTTCCAAAAGGCCCGTATTTGGTCAACAAATCTTGAGCCCCGATGCAGCAGAATTTCTGAAATTGTGGTTTGGGCAGGGCGGACATGATCCACATGCCATCTACGAAGGTCTCGTGGTTCGCGGCTAAAATGTAGGGAGAATTTTCAGGCAAATTTTCCAGACCACGCACTTCGATATCAACACCCAAACGGGAAATCAGCATGCCCAAACGATAAAAAAAGCGCCCGCTCAGCCCACGATCCATAGGTTTGGGATGCGGGATCTCTTTGGCGGGCTTGGCGGCTGCCTTAATTCCGATGGGCTTAGACAGACCTTTGTCGATTTCGGTCATTGCGAATCTCCGTTCTTGAGTGTGTGGACTCCGATGAATTATCATCTGCTAATTTTCCTTTAATATAGTATTAACTGAAAAATAACGCAAATATAACTTTTGAGCTGAGTCACTC
>CAYNZF010000012.1:32931-34345 GCA_964401615.1 uncultured Oscillospiraceae bacterium | reverse complement strand
CTGCATTTGTGCTGGGCTTTGCGCTTTGTGCTTCCGCTTCTGCTGCCGGGGTTTGGGAGGCTGGTATGGGCTCTTCGCTGTGATCCAGCCACTGGCTCGTGCGCAGGGCCTGACTGCCGAGGCTTAGACTGCTGAAGCGGATTTGGTTGGGAGCAGCCATGCGCAATTGTTCGTTTTGCCCTGCGCTGAGGCTCTCGGATCTTTCTTTATCCAGACCGAAATGGACGTGGTCCAACGCCAGCGAGCCTGACGCTTCCAGGCGGATGCGGCTGTTTTGGCTGACCTGGCCGGTCAGTCTGGGCATGACGAATTTAAGTTCATGTTCTGCGGGCTCCACAGTCCAATGGGTGAATTCCAGACGCTGCTCCGGAAAAGGGCCGCTGAGCACGAAACTCAGCCGCGCCGGAGTCGTCAGGTCAGACATGGCCGGCTCAGCGCTCGTGTGCGCGGTGAGGGCCACGGTATAGACCAAACCCTCTTTCAGCTGGGCACTGTCGAGATCTTGGCTGAGCGCGCTGTTTTCCAGCAGAAGCAGGTAGTCACGGCTGTCCAGGAGGCTGCTTTGCGCTGCGGTGCCTGTTTGGGGTGAGTCTGCAGTATTTTCCGCTGCGGGATAGCGAACATAGCTCGCGGCTGAGGTTTGTAAGAGCGGCTGCAGGGGCTCAGAACTCGTCCAATCTGCGACGGTAAATTCACCCTCGGGATCGCGGCGGTAGCTGACCTGTTCAAGGAACATCGTGTCGCCGGGCTGGAGTTTGAGGGCGTTCACTTCCGGAGCAAGGGTGAAATGCGCTTCAAGCGGAAAAATCGTCAGCTGGTTGAGGGCGCTGACGCCGATGAAACGGTCCGCTGCGGCTGAAAAAAGCCGGCCGGTGCTCATGATCGGGGTTTCAAAAGGCTGAAAGCTGCGACCGCCGTTGTCGCTGCGGTAAGAAACCCGGTCTGGGATCTGGACAACAAAGTCCTTAGCCGACAGCATAATGACATTGAACGCTGGCCCCCCGGCTTCGGGAAAATCGGTCTCGATCGGAGTCAAGTGCTCTGCATCGAGACCGCTGAGCAGGGCTGCTTTCGTACCGGATAGGAGCAGCACACCCTCGCGCGACTCCACCTGTTTCCAGTCCGTTGGCAGCAGATCGAAATCGGGGCGTTCCACCCGTTTGAAAGCCAAGTCGACATCCCGGGGCTGGGCTTCATTTTGCCATATTTGATTGTTGTCACCGACCAGAATGATTCGATCGCCATGCAGAGTAATCGCGTTGAAGCGAGTCGTGGTGGCGAGCTGCAGCCACGTGCTTTGAATCCCTTCGACGATGAGCAGCCGGCCCATGCTGCCCGTGACAAAGATTTGATCATTGACCCGCACGACGTCCGTAGCGCGCCAATTGGAGACCGGGAGATTCAGGGGGAGTTC
>CAYNZF010000012.1:0-32921 GCA_964401615.1 uncultured Oscillospiraceae bacterium | reverse complement strand
GCCTTTCGCTTCCATATCGGACAAATAGAGGCCGCCCAGTTCATCGAGGGCGATGTAACCTTGCTCATCTGCGTATACCGCGACAAGCTTGTTCCGCGTGCCGAGCTCAAGGGTCAGGGGACTGTTGCTCAACAGCAGGCCCAGGGCGTGTCCTTCATCCCCCACCGCAACCACGTCCCGAAAAGTGCCATCGCTTTTGGCGCGCCAGGCGATGTCGTTGATATGACCGGGCTCCTGACGGTCGAGATTCAGCGGTCTGCCCTGCCCCAGCACGAGCGCGATATGACTTTCCACGCTGCCCCCGCCCAGCTCGATTTGGCTGCCGCCACTGCTGCGGGCAAAACGCAGCCTCGCCTGATCAAAAAAGTGGTCCGCATACCGCATGGATTTGGCGGCGCTGAAAGAGCTGATGACCCGGTGCTCCTCGATACCCGAGATGGGGATCGCTTCCTTGTAGAGCAGAGGGGCAAAATCCGGATTTTTGACCAGGTTGGGGCTCTCGATCCGGCTCAGATCGACGCCGATGCCGCGCAGCAGCGTGCGCTCGCCGTTCATGGCCGGCAGTTCGTGCTGCAGCGGCAGGCTCGCCGGATTTGTTTTAGCCATGGTGGAGAGCAAGCCCAGCGCAAGAGCCAGGATCAACAGCGCGCAGAGCAGAAAAAGCAAAAACGGCCTCCTGAACAAAGAGCTGCCGCTTTTTTTGAGTCGATTCATCAATTGGGTGAATGTATTCATGGCTCAGGCCATAACGAGTGCTTTTTTTCTGCGTCTGTAGGAAACGAAGGCCAAAAAGATGCCCGCGGCGATGCAGATCAGTTGGACGATAAAAAAGAGCCCGGCGGCCTCTTCGTTGTCACCAATCAAAATGAGCGCGACGCTGCCGCTGAAATTATAAACCGCGTGCAGAATAATGGGCACCCAGATGGAGCGGCTCCACAAACCGAGGGCGGACAGGGCCAGTCCCGCGATGAGCACATAGGAGCTTTGAATGAAATTCATGTGAAACAGGGCAAAAAGCACCCCGTTCAAAATAATATGCAGCCAATCCGGCATGGCTCTGCGGAATTCTCCGGCAATGATGCCGCGGAAGAGCAGTTCCTCAGCGATGGGCACAAGCACGCAAAAGGCCAGAAATTGCATAATAATGTTGGTTTCCTGCTGCAGTCCGCCGGTCATGGCGATGTAACTGTCAAGTTGTGTTTTTATAAAGGCGGAATTGCTGGAGAGGGCCTGAAAGAGCAGCATCATCAAGTTGGCCACACCGACGCAGCCGAGGCCCATGACGATGGCCGTCATGCTGAAACCGGGGCGTGGGGCGTCAAAATAGACATACGGTTTGGAGCGGCTCTTAAGCATGATCGCGGTCAAAAGATAAAGGCCGATGAGCAGGGGCGACGCGATGAGCAAAACATAGAGCTGCGTATTGGCGTTTTGTTGCAGTAACTGCTGCTGCAGCTGCTCGAGGTCGACATTCATGTCCGTGATGCTGTTGAACGCGGCAAAAGTCGCCACACCCAGAGTGACTACGGTCAATACAAAGAGGTGCAAAAACATAAAAGCCAGTGGTATCAGGATGGTACCGGCTGTGAATCGGCGCTGCAGCGGGGCCTGCATCGGGGGGAGGCCGGTGTAGAGTATGGGGGTCGGCGGGACGTAGGGATAGGGTTCATTGTTTGGATAGGGATAGGGGTCATGAGGACCTGTGCCGGTTTCCGGGCCGCCCAGCGGGGGCTGTACGTATTTCGGATACTGGTCGAAGTGGCTGCTGGCTTGGGGGGCTGCTGCGGGCCGGGCTGCATACTGTTGTTCTGCGGCTTCGGCAAAACCGTTGCTGTCACCGTTCGTGTCGGTGGGATGATAATTGTAGCCCTGCTGATTGTCCAAGTGAGGTTCCTCTTCTCTATTGACTGCTCTTTTGTACCGCTGTAAAGCTCTGCGCGAGCGATGAGGCGAAAATTTTACTGCAAATTACGGCCAAAATAATTTGGTCGCTTTGGAGAAAATTAGGGAATTTATGCAGATAATTCCCTAAAAAAAGCTGAAGGGATGATGATCAAAGTCTCAAAAAATGAGGTTATAAAACCTAAGCCCCGGCCGAGGCGGTGTAGCGGTCAAAAAAGGTCTCAAAAACCAGATTCAATTCGCGTCGGCTGCGAATCGACTGATAGTACTGCTCGCCATTGCCTCCGCGCGCGAAACGCATGATGACAAACTCCGGATCGCGGTGCGTGCCATCGTCCGGTTCGTAGGCGGTCATGGCCACATACTCGCGGCCATTTACCGTAAACGAATCGATAACGGCAAGATAATACTCATTGCCGTTATCGACGTCTTCAAGCACGATCAACTCAGTATCGTCGAGTTCTTGTGCTTTTATTCTTCTTTTTTTATTAGCCTCAGCAGCCATTTTATTTGTCGGTCCTCGTATTACTCTTCGCTGTCGGCGGGACTGTCATCTTCGTCTTCGTCATCGTCTTCGTCTTCATCGTCTTCGTCTTCGCCTTCTTCTTCGAGTTCACAAAGACGCTCGTATTCATCCGAGACACGGTCGAAATCTTCGTCAGACAAGCTTTCCAGCGCTTCTGTACCGTCTTCCTGAGTCACGACACGTACAAACACGGCTTCCGGATCTTCATCGGTGGTGAGCAAAACTAGATAAAGTTCTCCGTCAAAATCAAATTCGTCCGCAATTTCGAACTCGAATTCTTCACCGGTCTCCTGATCGACCATTGTCACCAAAGCGACATCTTCTGCGTGATCATGATCGTGATCATGACCTGCGTGATCGTGGTCGTGTCCTGCGTGGTCGTGATCGTCCGAAACGGTATTAACATTCAAATTAAGTTGAAACATGATGAACCTCCTCAAGGGGCTAAATATTGGCCAAAGCCTAATAGGATTATATCATACTGAACGCGTGCAAATGACTAACGTTGTGCATCCAAATACGCTTGTAAAATAATTTCCGCGGCCACCTGGTCGATGACTCCGCGCTTGTTTTTCGCTTTGACCGCAGAGGTCCGCAGTACACGCGAAGCCAGGACCGTGGTATAGCGTTCGTCTTGAAAAATGACCGGCAGCGCGGTAAGCTCAGCCAGCTCAGCTCCGAAAGCACGCGCCATTTGTTCGGTGGCGCTTTCTTTACCATCTGTTCTTTTTGGCAGACCCATGACAATACGCACGACTTTGTTTTTTTCACAAATTTCAAGAAGACGCGCCTTGATCCAGGCCGCGTCCTCACCGTTCCAATTTAAAGTCTCGACGGCAGAGGCCAAAATGCCCATGGGGTCGCTCATCGCCACACCCACTCTGGCCAGGCCAAAGTCGATGCCTAAACTGCGTCCGGTCAAGGCCGCTTATTCTCCGCTTTCGATGCGGTCGAGGTAGTCACGGATGATTACTTCGAGCAGTTCATCACGCTCCATGCGGCGAATCGCCCCTCTGGCGCCCTGGTAATTGGTGATGTAGGTCGGATCACCCGAAAGAAAGTAACCCACAAATTGGCTGATGGGATTGTAGCCCCGCTCGCGCATGGCAGCCAGCACTTCTGTCATAATGGCTTTCACTTCAGCAGATTTATCCTGATTCATTTCAAAGCGGGTTGTTTCGTTCGCGGCCATAAGCGTCCCTCCAATAAAGTTATTAATATCCCTATATTAACACAAGTTGGAGCGTCAAAATATTTACTTTTCCTGAGAATCAGGTCGAAATTACCCGATTATTTCGCTGAGCAGAACGTCGTTGTTTTGCCCGCTGATTTTCACCTCGAGAATCTCGCCTTTTTGGGCCAAGGGCGCTTCGACGCGCACCGGCAGGTAGTTGTCGCTGTAAGCGGTCCAGTAAGATCCGTCCGGGGTCTGCACTTCCTGTTCGAGCAGGACGTGCTGGGCACTGGGAATAAAGCGTTTGAAAACTTCATCGCGACTGCGCTCGGATACGGCTTGCGCTTCCAGGGCGCGGCGCTCGGACACGGGGCCGGGGACCTGCTCCGGGAGCTTGGCGGCTGCGGTCAAGGGCCGGGGCGAATAGCGAAAAATATGCATGTGTGAAAAGCCGATCTGCTCACAAAACGCCAGGCTTTCGCGGTGCTCGTCTTCGGTTTCTCCGGGGAAAGCGACGATCAGATCCGTTGTCAGACCCATGTTGGGCATCAGGCGGCGCAGCTCGTCCACCACGGCCCGGAACTGCACAGCCGTGTAGTTGCGGTTCATGCGGCGCAGCGTGCGCTCGGCTCCGCTCTGCAAAGATAGGTGAAGATGTCTACACAGCTTGTCGTTCTTAGCAAAACGGGCAATGAAGGCGGGACTGATCGACAAGGGTTCAACGGAGCCAAAACGGATGCGCTTGAGCGGGCCGATTTCAGCCAGCTTGTCGCAGAGGTCCATCAAGGCGAGGCTGTCCAGCCCGAAGTCCGCCCCGTAAGAACAGACGTGGATGCCGGTCAGGGTGATTTCGCGGTATCCGCTCGCCACCAGGGCTTTCACCTCGGCGATGATCTCGCTCTCTTCCCGGCTGCAGACCCGGCCACGAGCCAGCGGTATGGTGCAGTAGGCGCAAAACTGATTGCAGCCATCCTGAATTTTTACAAAAGCCCTTGTTTCGGACTGTTCTGAAATGGGACCGTACTCTTCGTAATGGCCGAAACGCGCGCCATCCGGGCGTCCTTCCGGCACGAAAGTCAGGGGCGCGTCAAGCAGCGGTAAATTCTGTTCCTCGCTTAGTGCACCGGAGCGATCCTGCATCAGCTGCAGAAGTTCCGCGGCGAGTTGACTTTTGCCCTTATTGCCGATGCTTAGATCAGCGTTTTTATGCTCGCCTTCGAGGGCGGTCAGACAGCCCATCGCCACGACGAGGGCTTGGGGATTGAGCTTTTTCGCGCGCCGTAAAAACTGCCCGGACTTGCGGGCGGCCTCAGCGGTGACGGCGCAGGTATTGACGATGTATAAATCGGCGGCTTCGTTGAAATCAACGATGGAAAAACCGGCGTCTTTGAGCTGCTTCGTGACCGCGTCGCTTTCGTAGCGGTTGACGCGGCAGCCGAGGTTATAAACAGCGACACGCCAAGGGGCGTGCGGCTGACTGGGGTGGTTCGTGTTATTCAAAGGCTGTGAAACTCTTTTCTATACTTTTGTGCTTTCGTCCGTGTCGCGCTCCGTATCGTCAGGCGCGGCTTCAATATCGACGTCTTCATCAACGTCAGCGTACATCTCCGTGTCATCTTCCAGGGGATCGTAGTCCCGGACGTCTTCGCTTTCAGTGTAATCCTGAAAAAAAGCGGGTGCATCGGGGGCTGCGGCTTCAGTCGCTGCAAAATCGGGATCGCTTTCAGCGGTCTCCACGTCGTCCTCTGCCACATCAGCAACGGGGATGTCAACAACCGACGCACGGGGTGAAACAGGGGCCTGTGCGGCCATTTTTACCGGCACATTGCCGCGTTTGAGGCAAAGGTACAAAAACTCCAGCATCGTCTCGTAGACGGCGTCGCGCTCCTGCATGTTGTGGATCTCGTGCATGAAGCCATCAAAGCGCACGCTGTTCATGTAAGTCGGCAGCTTACCCGCGAGGCTTTCGATCGCATCCGGTGAAACGATCTGATCCGCGCTGCCGTACATCAAGAGCAGAGGCAGATGCAGGTTTTGGCCATACTGCAGAGCGCGTAGGCCCGCTTGCCAGATGTCCGCCAGCAGCTTGAAGCTGATGCGTCCATGGCAGAGCTTGTCCTGTTCACGGTCCTGCAGCAATTTGTGATCGTTGCACAACTGCTCCATCTTCAAGCCGTTGCTTATCGTAGCCTTGGGGAGAATGCCGCCGAGAAAGCGAATGATCTTCATCAGAAAGTCAGGTAGTTTACGCTGGAGCTTGAGCCAGGGCGATGAAATGATCGCCGCGTGAAACACGTTGTCGGGATTCGCCACGAAACTAACGCTGCCATCGGCTTCGATGCGTTCTTCTTTATTGAGCAGATAATTCAGCGCCAGATTACCACCCATGCTGTGACCGTATAGGAAAATCGGCATGCCCTTGGTCTGGGCCTTCATCAATTCGACTGTTTGGTCGATGACCTCGAGGCAGGCCTCTTCGGTGGACACACCGCGAGGCCCCGGGGTTTGGCCGAAACCGGGCAAATCAGGCACTACCAGGGTAAAACCGGCCGGTACGAGGGCTTCTTTGGCCATGCTGCGGTAACGGTTGGCGTTTTCATCCAGCCCGTGCACCACGATCACGCAGCCACGCAAGGTCGCGTTCTCATTGGGAGAATAAAACGTGACATGAAAGGTCGATTCAGGCTTGTCGCGCCTGGGAATGTCCATTTCGTAGATGCGTAAAGCCGGCTGTGCCATATTACCCCCCCATTTTCTTATGCACTCGATCATGCATGATCAAAATTCGAGAAACACTGTCTCATCGGCAAAAAGGCACGCCAAAAGCGCACGTTTTGCCCGTCAAGAAAATACTAGCACAGAATCGCTCAAGATTTAAGTTCTCGTGGCCTGACGCCTGTTACATGATGTTTACGACTTGATGAAAGCAGGGCCCGGCGCGGCCACGCAGGGCTTCTTAGTCAGCAATGATAAATTGAGCCAGAGCGGCGGCGAGATCGTCTGCGTCTTCCTGATGGATGGCCACATCGATGTTTTGGGTAAGATCGAGGCTGAAAATGCCCATGATGGATTTCGCGTCGACCACATAACGTCCGGAAGTCAAATCGACTTCATACGGATAATCGTTGACGATCCGCACAAACTCTTTCACTTCGTTGATTGATTTAAGTTTGACCGTGAATTTTTTCATATTTTAATGCTCCCTCGATGTTTTTTCATGATGGCTGCCGCTTACCTGCGCTTTTTTCCCGCGTGCGTGGACGGACGTGTTTTACTCGCCTTCGGAAATTTGTTGGATTTGTCTTTCTTGGTCTTAGGCTTATTCGTACCGGCCTTGGCTTTTCTGCCGTCGCGGCTGAAACTGCTTTTGGGTGGATCAAAGACACTGTCACGCCTGGTGCGTTCCTTGATCGTAGAGAGATCCGTCCCCACCGGGGCAAAATCAACCTGACGCGTTTCTATGTCCGCTCTGGCGACCAGAATTTCCATGGTCTGACCAATGCGCAGCGCCCGGCCGTTGTGCGCGCCCACCGCTTCCATACGCAGTTCATCGTACTCGTAATAATCGTCCATCAGACGGAAGGGCAGCATGCCCTCGACCGTGTTGGGCAGACGGACAAACACACCCGCCGGCATCATGCCGACGATCGTACCGCTGAACGTATCACCGATATGGTTTTTCATGTACTCAGCGACCTTCTGGTCCACACTCGCGAATTCTGCATACATCGCGTTGCGTTCGGTCAGCGAAGTGAGTTCCGCTACCACAGGGGCTTTGGCCTTCCAGCGTTTCAAATGCAGATTGCCGCTGATATAACCTTTAATGACCCGATGAATGAAAACATCCGGATAGCGCCTGATCGGGGCTGTGAAATGGGAGTAATATTCTTCGGCTAAACCGAAGTGTCCCAGGGGTTCGGCATCGTAGCGTGCCTTGGCCAGTGCCTGCAAAAGCAAGCGCGACAGCGTGGGGCCCAGTGGTGATTCGTTGACCTTATCAAGGGTCCTGGCAATGGACAAGGTATCGTTGGCGTTGAAGCCCTTGAGCCTGATGCCGGCCACACGGGCCAAATCAAGGAAATGGCCCATCTTTATGGGGTCAGGTTTCTCATGCACCCGGTAAAGGAAAGGCGCGCCCAGCTGGTGAAAATGTTTGGCCACATAAACGTTCGCGGCGATCATGAATTCTTCGATGATGCCGTTGGCTTCATTGATCGGATAGGCCATGATCTCGGCCACCGTGCCGTCGGTATTCATGATGATCTTGGTTTCGGGAAATTCAAAATTGAGCGATCCGTTGGCGTCACGGTTGCGCTTTAACAAATCGGCCAGTTCACGCATCAGTTTCAATTCGTGCAGCATATCGCGGTAACTGTCCGGCACTTCATCCTTGTAGACCGCCGCGTATACGTCTTCGTAATTCGCGCGCAAATCGGATTTGATGATCGATTCAAACACTTCACCTTTCGTCACAATACCCAGGGCGTTGTAATCCAGCATGCAGGTCATGGCCAAACGGTTCTGTTGTGGATTGATGCTGCAGATCCCGTTTGAGATGTGCGGGGGCAGCATGGGCAGGACCCGGTCAGCCAGATAGGCCGAATTGCCGCGCAGTTTAGCCGCCAGATCGAGGATGGAGTCCTCTTTGATGTAATGACAGACATCCGCGATGTGGATCCACAAGCGGTAGCCATGGTCCGGCAAAGGCATGATCGAAATCGCGTCATCCAGATCTTTGGCGTCTTTTCCGTCAATGGTTATGGTGCGTAAGGTGCGCAGATCTCTTCTGCCGCGGTCCAGCTCAGCGCTGATCACTTCCTCGCTCAGCTCGCTCGGGATTTTTTCAGCTTCGGCGAGTTCTTCAGCGGAGAATTTTTCGTGTAAATTAAATTCGCGAATGATGCCGGTCATGGCCGCATTGGGGGTCGCCGGATCACCGATGACTTCGCTCACTGCGCCTTGCGGGTTGAAGAACGGCGGCTCGCCGGCCACTTCAACCACCACCAGCATGCCGAAAGGTGCACCGTTGAGTTTGTTCTCTGGAATAAATATATCGCCGACGTTTTCTTTTCCGGTCGTGCGTACCATCCCACCGCGGTGGGCCTCTTCTAGAATTCCGACAAAATTAGCCATGTAAAGACTCCGTTCCGGCAAAAAAGCTGCGGGCGGCTGTAAATAAGAGCTCTCCTGCTTTTGCCTTACAAATAGTATACCTTAATTGACCGCAATCTTCGCGGCCTAAAAAAAACTCCACCCGCAAGAGTGGAGTTGTCATGATGACTTGTGTGCTTGCTTAGCCGCGAGCGATGATCGAGTAGAGCGCGATAGTGACAATGGCAAAAACGATGGCCAGCACAGTGGTGAGCTTCTTGAAAACCGCGTCGATGCTGCGGCCTTTGTTCTTACCGAAGAAGGTATCCGCGGCTCCGCCGATGCTGCCGAGGCCTTGAGAATTGCCTTCCTGCATGATCACGAGGGCGACCATGCCGATGCAGATTATTACGTCGATCACAGCTAAAACGATGGCTAAAGTATTCATATGTACTCCTGTTTCAATTAACAGCCTAAGAGCTTAGGTCTTTTGTTGTTCATACGGGCAAAATCAAGCACTTCTGCTCAACAGCACGTTGTAGAATAGCATGCCGCGGTGCAAAACACAAGGGCTAAGCGCGCTTCGCTTTACCCATTTCGCCATCATTTCGGACGTAAAATTTTCAACGCTTATGGTTTTTTTAGGGAATTTATGCACTAAATTCCCTAATTTTTCGCGAAGGGACGACTCTTGCGTCTGACTTCGATGCACATTAGTTTTCAACTGCCAGAGCAGCGATCAAGCCTTGAGGGCTCTTTTGCCACGATAGTAAATGACCTTGAAAAATTCACCCACGATAAAGGGCAGCAAGGCCAGTGGTATGATGATGGCCCAGTCGAGCAGCCGGAGCGGGATCGTTTCGAAAATGATGTCGAGGAAAGGGATATAGACGACCAGCATCAGGAGAAAAAAGGACACCAGTGTCGCCTGCACCATGGATTTATTGCTGAAAAGTCCCAGCTTGAAGACCGAATGACGATCGGAGCGGCTGGAGTAAGCGCGCAGCAGCTCGGCGCAGATCAAGGTCACAAACGCGAAGGTTCTGGCGCCATGCGAGGGAATAAAGCCGCCCATCGGCAGGAAAGTGAAGGCGGGGGCCAGGAATTGCGCATCCGTGATCACGTCTCGGGAGGAGGTGATGGCTGACGCCATGACGTCAGGATAAAGCAGGCGGCCGATTTGGAAAGCGGCAAAAACAGACACGAAAATGGCTGTAGCCTGCACGACGATGGTCCAAATCATGTCGCGGTTGATGATATTCTCGCTTCTTCTTCTGGGCGGTCGGTCCATGATGTCAACCTCTGCCTTCTCCTGACCCAGCGCCAGGGCCGGGAAACTGTCCGTCACCAGATTAAGCCACAAAAGTTGAATCGCCGAAAGGGGTGCGTAGTTGGGTCCTAGAATCAGGGTCGAGAAAAAAATCACGAAAATCTCACCCACGTTACATGACAATAGGAACGAAACAAATTTCCGGATGTTGGCGAAAATCACGCGGCCTTCTTTCACCGCGGCCACAATCGTGGCAAAATTGTCATCGGTCAAGATCATGGACGCGGCGCCCTTGGAAACTTCGGTCCCGGTGATGCCCATGGCTACACCGATGTCCGCCTGTTTCAGCGCGGGAGCATCGTTGACACCGTCACCGGTCATGGAAGCGATGTGTCCATTGTCGCGCAAGGCCGACACAATACGCACTTTATGCTCGGGCGAAACGCGGGCGAAAACCGCGGTCCGGTCAACCTCGCGCCTGAGATCTTCCTCACTCATTTCATCGATTTCATTACCAGAAAAGACCGAATCCCCTTCGCGCATCAGGCCAAGATCCTTGGCGATGGCGACGGCCGTGTCCTTATGGTCACCGGTGATCATCACCGCACGAATTCCGGCACGCGTACACAAGGCAATCGCGTCACGCGCTTCCGGACGAGCCGGATCGATCATGCCCATCAGGCCGACAAAGGTCATCTCGCTTTCCGCTTCAGCAGGATTCGTGTCCTGGTGCTTTTTGTACGCAAAAGCCAGCACTCGCAAGGCGGTCGTGGCAAAAGCGGTGTTAGCCGCCAGTATTTCTTTGCGTCGTTCATCCGTCAGCGGTATGGTGCCCTGAGGCGTCATTTCGTCGACGCAGCGGCCCAGGATCAGATCAGGGGCACCCTTGGTCAGTGAGAGCACCGGTGCTTCTGGAAATCCTTTGTGGAAGACCGACATCATTTTACGTTCAGAGTCAAAAGGCAAGTCGCCGGTCTTGGGGTAACTGCTGCTGAGACTCTCGCGGGTCACACCGCCTTTAGCCGCCACGGTCAGCATCGCGCCTTCCGTGGGGTCGCCCAGCATTTGAAAGGAACCATCTTCCCTGGGAGAAATTTCCGCATCGTTACATAAGGTCGCCACTTCAAAGAGGCGCTGCAGGATGGGCGGATTTTGTGAAACAGGAGAACCATTGAGTTCGATCTGGCCGTCGGGTTCATAGCCCACGCCGCCGATTTCGAAAATGTCCTTACCTACATAGATGCGTTTTACCGTCATCTCGTTTTGGGTCAAGGTACCGGTTTTATCAGAACAGATGACGTCAACAGAACCGAGGGTCTCGACGGCCAGGAGGCGTTTGACAATGGCGTTTTTATCGGCCATCCGTTTCATGCCCAGAGCCAGAACGATGGTTACGACAACCTGGAGGCCTTCGGGTATCGCGGCGACGGCCAGGGATACCGCAGTCATGAACATATCCAGCAATTCACCGCCGCGCAGCACGCCGACGACGAAGACAACGGCACAAACCGCGAGGCAGAGCGTTCCCAGTATTTTTCCGAGCTGGTTGAGGTTTTGTTGAAGCGGTGTGGGATCTTCTTTGATCCCCTGCAAGCGGGTCGCGATGTGTCCGATCTCGGTGTTATGAGCGGTGCCCACGACCACGGCTTTACCACGCCCGTAAGTCACACTGGTGCTGCTGAACAGCATATTTACGCGATCGCCGATACCCACTTTACCGCTGGCTATAAAGTCCGCGTCTTTTTCGACCGGAACCGATTCTCCTGTCAACGAGGCCTCTTCCGCTTTCAGGTTTGAGCTTTCAAGCAAACGTAGATCCGCGGGAACGACATCGCCTGCCTCGAGAATCACAATGTCACCCGGAACCAGGGCCTTCGAATCCACCAGCACTTGTTTCCCGTTACGCAGGACCCGGGCTTGCGGTGAAGACATTTTTTGTAGTGCTTCAATAGCTTTTTCGGCTTGTCCTTCCTGGTAAACACCCAGAATGGCGTTGACTACAACTATGGCGATAATGACCACTGCTTCGATCCAGTCACCCAGGGCTCCGGAAACGACCGCCGCGGATATCAAGATCAAGACCATATAGTCTTTGAATTGATTGAGCAGCTTGGAGAGCAAAGACTCTCGTTTCTCGTCCTCCAGTTTATTGGCACCATATGCGGCGATGCGTTCGGCGACCGCGGCATCATTCAGTCCGGTGCCCGAATCGACCGAAAAGCGATTCAGCATCTCAGTGCTTGTACCCAGATACATTTCATCCGAGCTCAGTTTCACGGGTAAATTACTTTTTTCAGACATATACTCCTCCTAATCGGGCGAGGGCGCTGTGCTTCACTACATTATATATAGACTAACACTAAAAAAACTATTGGCGCAGCGCGTCAATAGTCTCACTTTCACTGATAATGCCAGGCGGTGAGCCGGATGTTGACATTATCTCTGGGCTGCCCCAGTCGTTACTCCCTAGTAAACAGAGTTATGTTAGCACTTTATTCTTCAGTTTCGCAAGCAATCGCCGAGGAATTTGTTCTGGTTTTTTCGTTTTTGGGAGCATTTTTAGCAAGCGCCTCGTCGATGATGGCTGCCGCCATGCGGAAGGCTTTCAGTCTGCGGCACAAGGTAGTCCACTGCGAACTGCCTTCTTTGATGCTCATTTGGGCTTTTTCGCATTTTTTGATAAGCGAATCCATGGCCTTTTTACCTTCGAGCAGTTCATCTACAGAATAGTGTGACATGCGCAGAAACCTCTGATTCTTTTGAATGGATCGATCATGCAGGCGTTAATATCCAGCATTTACCGGTCGCGTTATCTGATCAATGCATGCGTTATCCGCCATTTATCCTTATTATAGTCGATTTTAAAATGAGGGACGGCCCTTTTGAGGTCGTCCCCTTGGATGCTTTGTTTTGCCGTTTTCATATCACTCGATCGTGATATCGATCGGTCCTTCACCCTCTGCTTCCGTGACATTTTTCTTGGGAAGCTTGATGAGCAAAACACCGTTTTTGAACTCCGCTTTAATCTGATCGCTTTCAATGTCACTCACGTTAAACGAGCGCTGATAATTGCTGTAGCTCCGTTCTCGACTGGTGAAGTGGCGGTCCTTGTCTTCTTTCTGCGTTTCCTCCGCATGGGTCGCGTTGATGGTCAAGTGGTCATTGTGGATTTGCAGCTTGATTTCGGATTTATCGAAGCCGGGCAGTTCAGCACTCAGTTCATAGTGATCACCTTTGTCTTCAATATCCGTACGCATCATCTCGCCGAAATTGCCTCCCATCCATCGGTCCAACTGTCGCAGGTCACGGTCGACGCGGTCCAGCCATCTGCGGCTGCTCTTATCAAATGGAGTCAAATCAAACATTTCAACACCTCCTCTCTCACCGGTATCTTAATGAGCATGTTGGTTCGCACATGCACAGAATTCTTTACGTTTATATTGTAGTGAAGTATTTTGAATTGAATTTTAAAGGATTTAAAAATAATTTTTAAAATTGTGAATGATTTTTGAGCGAGCCCTGTGCTAGACTCTTCTTAAAAATCCGGGGGAATCCACATGAACGAGTTCATCATCCCAGTTTTATTGACCGCGGTGAGCGGCTACCTGCTCGGCAGCATCAACAGCGCCATCCTGGTGTCACGGCTGCTCAAACAGGAGGATATCCGCCATTTCGGCAGTGGCAACGCGGGTGTGACCAATGTCTACCGCACTTATGGAAAAATCCCTGCTCTGATTACCCTGCTGGGCGATTTTTTTAAAGCTGCGCTGGCCGTCCTCCTGGCTCGCGGTATCTTCTATTACCTGGGCTTGGCCACCCTGCCCGATCCGGGTTATCTGGCCGGTCTTTTTGCCCTGCTGGGGCACATCTTCCCGATATACTTCGGCTTTAAAGGGGGCAAAGGTGTCATGCCTCTCATCGGTGTGCTTTTCTTCGTGAACTTGCCGCTGCTGGGTGTTTTGATGGCGGTGGCGCTGCCGCTGGTGCTGATCACGCGGAAAATGTCGCTCGGTTCGCTGCTCAGTGCCTTGCTCATGCCGATCGCCGGTTATTTTTTAGGCAAAGATCAGGGCGATGTGGCTGTGACGATCACCGTCTACCTCAGCGCCTATGCGCTGCTGGTCCTCTTTTCACATCGCGGCAATATAAAAAGGCTCCTGAGCGGCACCGAAAATTCGCTGACGTCCAAGAAGCCTTAAGCTTCACTCAATTGTTTTTCGATTACTTTTTCGGGAGCCAGGGCACGAATTTCGAAGTGCGTCGTTTGTAGTCCTCCCAATCCGGGCGACCTGCGTACTTCTTTTCGAGCATCGGCACACCCGAGACATAGACCAGAAAAAACGTGATCAGAAGCGGGCTCAGGATGAGCCAGTAGTTGCGGCCCCCGCTGATGGCCATCAAGTAAAGGCCCCACCATTGAGCGGCTTCACCGAAATAATTGGGATGGCGGGTAAAGCGCCACAGCCCTTGTTCAATGAGCTTGCCTTTGTTGGCAGGCTGCGCCTTGAAATCTTTGAGCTGCTTGTCACCCACCGCCTCGAAATAGAAGCCAATCAGCCAAATCACGACGCCGATGCTGGCCAAAAGGCTCCAGCTGCTGATGTCCTGCAGGTTGGCGGTGATTGTGGTGAGGTTGATCAGGAAATTTAAAACCAGCTGCAGCAGGTAGATCTGGACGAACATGCGCAGGTAAAAGGTAGAGGGATTCCAGCTATTGCGCATGTTGGCGTAGCGGAAATCCTCCGGTTTACCGACGTTGCGGCGGATCAGATGCCAGCTGAGGCGCGTGCCCCAAATCAAGACGAGCAGACTCATCACCAGGGGCACGAGGCCCTGCGGTTTACCGATCACAAAAGCGACCACCGTGGAGAGCAGAAAAGCCAAGCCCCAGGTGATATCGATCAAGCCGTTATTTTTCTGGGTCTGGGCGATGATAAAGGTCAACACAAAAAAGACCAGCATCGCTCCAAAAATGATTAAATAGTCTGTCATTAGGTCAAAGACTCCTTTTCAATATAAGCAACCGCGACACTGCCGAGACCGGCAAAAAGCACGACGGCCGAGGAAATCGGTGTGATATAAAGAGGGGCTCTGCCCGTCATGCGGGTCATTTCCTGCTCCAGTTCCGCGGCGCGTTCCGGGGCATCGGCATGTACGATGGCGTAGTCACCGATTGCTTTCCCACGCAGCGCTTTGAGCAGATTTTTCCAGTTCTTTTTGTCTGAGAAGGCGACACCTTTGATCGTCCCTTTGCCCTCAGGATCAATGGTGATCAAGGGCTTGAACTTCAACTTGATCAAGAGCTCGCCGATTCGTTCGCTGACACGTCCGGAACGTGCCATCGGACCGATGTCCAGGACGCTGACCACGATTTTCGCGCGCTGGCGGAGTTCTTCTAAAGCCGAAACGATCTGCGCGAAGTCATGATCTGCTTCGATCATACGGACGGCTTCACGGACCAGAAGACCCTGGGCACCTGAGTTGACTTTCGAATCGATGAGCGCAATGCGGTGTGCTTCTTCGGGCCGCTCAGCGAGCGCTTCTTTGAAACGGTCGTAGGTGCCGCTCATCTGGGCGGAAACGGTCAAAATCAGCACTTTGTCATAGTGTTTAAGGATCGGTTCGAGAAAGTCATTGATTTGAACCGAATTGAGCTGAGCCGTCGAGGCACCAACGATATGCTCTTGCAGGTAAGCGGTGTCGATGGTGACCTTGTCGTAATAACTCACCCCTTCGACCATGATGTTGAGGGGTATTTGAAAAACCTTGTGTTCATTGACAAAATCACGCGGCAGGTCAGCAATGGAATCGGTGACACAGGCGATTTTGGCCTCACGCGGACCGGCCAGTATGTTTTGCCACACCATATCATCCGCCTTGTGCTCCAGGATCACGCCCTGTGCGGAGGCCAGCTTGATCATCTCCCAGGGCTGGTTGGTGTGCAGATGAGCGCGGGCCAAATTATCTGCTGCCGAAACCAGCAGGCAGTCCCCCAGAGGATGCAGTGCTTCGCGTAAAAGGTCAGGATTCAAGCTGTCAGACTCAAGCAGCACTTCGGTACAGTAGCGATAAGGGATCTCAGCGTTTTCACCGAAATTGTGAATGTCTTCATCCATGAGCGGGGTCACTTCAGTGCCGGCGCTGCTCAAGACATGTGTGCTTTTTCCCAGCAAACCTTGCACAAAACCATCCATGAAGTAGTAATAGCCCAGCGCTCCGGCGTCGACGATGCCCAGCGACTGGAGCATCTTGAGTGTGGTAGTGGTCTCATCCAGCGTTTTTTTCACCTGAGCCATGGCTGCTTCCAGGAGTTCTTGGGGTGTGCGTTTTTCTTCGAGGGATTCTTTAAAGCTCACCGACCAGGCGCGCATCAGGGTCAGAATGGTCCCCTCCATCGGCTTTTCGATCGATTTGTAGGCTTTTTCGTAAGCGACATGAAAATAGGTCGCGAGTTCTGCCATCGTAATGGAAGGACTTTCTGTGCTGGCCAGATAAAGGCCGTTAAAGTACTGCGAAAAGATGGCCCCTGAGTTACCTCGGGCACCGATCAAGGCTGAGCGGGCGACGTCTTTCAGCGTAGCACGAACATCATCATAAGCTTGCGCGTGGTTGATGATGTACTGCATGGTGTGAGCCAGGTTATTTCCGGTGTCATTGTCCACCACGGGGAAAACGTTGATCCGGTTGAGATCGTCCTTTTTCTCCCTGGTGCGCGCCGCTCCGACAAAAATGGCTTCATATAAGGTACGGCTGCTGATGGTGTCTGTCATTAGATCCTCCCACTGATCCATGTGGTCAGCGCACAGGCGGAACCGGTCACAAAGCTGCCCCAGATGAGGTCGATGACTGTAATGGAAACCGGCCAGTCACGTAAAGTCGCGAGATTGGTCAAATCATAGGTGCCGTAGGTGACCAGGCCAAAAAAGGCGCCTATCCCCAGGGCGTAAAGCACTGAATTTTTTTCCAGAGCGGGAGTGATGACGAAAAAAACCATGGCTGCGATGAATAAAAGGTAAAAGATCGCGGCCGCCGGCAAATTAACTTTGTCTGCCATCAAGTGGCCGAGTTTATCCTGGTATAGTTTTCTGGAAATTTTGACCAGCCACACCAGGTCGATCAGTGTGAAAACGACCAAGGCAATCAGATAATTCTTTAAAAAATTCCATATGTAAGCTCCCATATTTTATTCAGATAAGTATGTCGAATTTTTATGAAATTGTCCAGCTAAACCGCTTTTTTGCAGGTATTTTTACTACTGGAAATAGTCCCACTTCCAAAGATCGATCGTTACAGCAAGCGGATCACAAGCACAAAAAATGACAGCCGCCCCACGACTGTCAATGACTTTGAATTTTAGATGGTCTTGATGCCTGCATACTCAGCTCTTGGCCCGATGCTTTGACTCAGGCTACGCGGTCGTCTGTTATTTTAGCCTCTACCGCTGCTCTGGCGACGGTTCTGCCGTTCGGGCGGACGCTTGCTTTGTTGTTCCTGTGTACGGCGACCGGCCTGTTCTCCGGGACGCTGGCCCTGCTGTTCCTGCGCACGGCGGTTTTGTCTGCCAAAAGCACGTCTGTTCTGCTGCATGGTCTGCCTGAGCTCAGCTATGGCATTCATGCTCTCAGCGCTGACCGCTTCGACGGCAGGGTAGACCAGAGGAAAAGGGTGATCGTCGATCCTGGGAATCTTGAAACCACATAGTTTTTCAATGTCGCGGAGGGATCGGGTCTCTTCAATGTCGCAAAACGAAAAGGCGACGCCTTCATGTCCGGCTCTTCCGGTTCTGCCGATACGGTGCACATAAGATTCCGGTACGTCGGGCAGATCGTAGTTGATGACATGGGACAATTCATCAATATCGATGCCTCTGGCGGCGATGTCCGTGGCGACCAGGACGCGGATCTGGTGATTTTTAAAGTTGTTCAGCGCAATCTGGCGGTTGTTCTGGGACTTGTTCCCGTGAATCGCCTGGGCGTTGATATCATTTCTGGTCAAATCCTTGACCACGCGATCGGCACCATGTTTAGTCTTGGTAAAAACCAAAGCAGAGGTGATGGTCTCATCTTTGAGCAAATGCTCCAGCAAATTGTATTTGTTTCTCTTGTTCACCATAAAAAGCGACTGGCTGATTTTTTCAACGGTCGGTGAGTCCGGGGTGATGGACACCTTGACCGGATCCTTGAGAATGGAGCGCGACAACTGCACGATTTCCGCGGGCATGGTCGCAGAGAAAAACAAGGTCTGTCTAGCTGTGGGCGTCTTAGCGATGATGAAATTAACATCAGGCGCGAAACCCATGTCCAGCATTCTGTCCGCCTCATCAAGGGTCAGAATTTCAACATTTTCCAGACGCACCAGACCCTGGTTCATCAGGTCTTTCAAACGGCCCGGGGTGGCGACCAGAATATCGACCCCTTTAGAAAGCGCCATTTCTTGAGGTCTTTGTGAAACCCCGCCGAAAATGACACTTGTCTTAAGTGAGGTGTTGCTGCCATAGGCGAGAAAGCTCTCGTAAATCTGCACCGCCAGTTCTCGGGTCGGTGTCAAAATCAGGGCTCTGACCAGTCCGCGCGCATTTTTCAGCGCCCGTACCGGTGTCCCTTTTTCAAGGTTCTGTAAAATTGGAACGGCAAAAGCAGCCGTTTTTCCTGTACCGGTCTGTGCGATACCCAAGAGGTCTCGTCCGGCTATGATCGGCGGAATCGCCTGGCTTTGAATGGGTGTGGGAATCGAATATTTTTCTGCTCTAAGTGATTTTAAAATGGGCGAGATAATATTTAGTTCTTGAAATGTCATGAATTCTCCTGTCAATCAGTGGGGCGTTAAGTCAGCCTACACTTATAACACAGAAAAACAAATAAAGATAGGAAAAACGCAAAATCAATATTATAAAAGCGCGCAGCTGTTCCCGATGACTCGAGTCAACGCACGCTTTTTTAAGATCAGCTTATCTCAAGAGTCAAGCCTTATGATAGGCCTCCACGAAGGCATCCACCTCAGCCAGATAAGCCGCCTTGTCCGCGTCACTGATCCAGGCAATTTCAAAGGCGTTTTTGACCAGTTGCACCACTTCTGCTTCACTGAGTTCGGCTTTTTGGGCCAGGGCAAAAAGATCATCCGAAACGTAGCTCTGGAAATACGCCGGATCGTCGGAGTTGACCGTGACCTTGACGCCTTTGCCCAGGAGCGCCTTGATTTCGACGGCCTTCATGTCAGACGTGACAAAGCTGTTCGACACGGGGCAGCAGGTCAGGCCGATGCCCTTGTCCCGGGCGAATTCCACCAGGCTTTCATCCTCCACGATATTGGTGCCATGGTCGATGCGGTCCACCCCGATGACCGTAAGCACTTCGCGGATGTGCTCGATCGAGCCGTCCTGATCGATGTCGCAGTGCATCGTGATGCGCAGGCCATCGGCTTTGGCTTTGGCAAAAACACGCGCGAACTTTTCCGGCGGGTTGTTCCGTTCATCGGAATCCAAACCGATGCCCACGATTTGATCCAAATAGGGTCGGGCCATTTCGTAATGCTCCAACGCGGACTCTTCACTCAGATCGCGCAGAAAGCACATGATCAATTGTGCCCGAACACCCAGGCCGCCTGCTGCCTCACTCACCGCCTGCAAATAACCTTCGATAATGTCCTTGAAAGCAATCCCGCGAGCCGTGTGGGCTTGAGGGTCGAAGAAGAGCTCCGCGTAACGGACCTTGTGCTGCGCGGCTTTGTTGAGGTAAGCCATGGCGAGCTTGTAAAAGTCCTCCTGGGTCTGTAAAACGTTCATGGCCGGATAATAGATCGCCAGAAAAGACGTCAGATCATGGAAATTGTAGCTTTCCTTGACTTCTTCAATCGTGTTCTGCCCTATATCCACCCCGTTTTTCCTGGCCAGTTCCAGCTTCAGTTCCGGTTCCAGAGTGCCCTCCAGATGTAAATGTAATTCGGCTTTGGGAATTTGAAAAATGAAATCTTTGTTTACCATAACCCGTCCTCCTTTATTTTAGGCCTCTTGGCCACTGCTGATATTTTCAGGCTTTTTCTGGCCTTTGGCCCAGACGATCTCCAGGCCAGCCAGTTCAGTTTGATCACAAAACTGCTCCTGCGAATGAAGGTCCTTCAGACAAAACGCCACCCGCCCATAAAGTCCTTCTTTGATCGTATGGATCATCTCGCCTCGATGTGGGGCTAAAAGCTCTGCACTGCCCGACTGCAGCGCCGTAATCTGCAGCTCACTGTCTTTATTGGTCAAAACGATTCTTACACCATTTTCAATCGTGTTGAGCCGGCAGTGTCCTCGGGTATAGGTCGCAAAGCGGTGATGCCTGCCCTGGTAGTATAAGTGAGCGATGTAGCCTTTAAAGGATGTACCCATTACGGGAATATCTGCCCAGGAAAAAAACAGCGAGGCCTCTTGTGAAAAATGGTTGGACTGCAGCCAGACATAATGCTTGGGAAAGGAGCTGCCCCAGTCCTTTTCGATGTAACCTTTGCCCCGCGAAAAATCAACGAGCCGGCCATTGATCTTGAGGCTGCCCTGCAGGCTGTGGTTCAAACTGATCACACTGTGAATACATTCCATGCCCGGAAGGTATGAAAAGGGGCCCATCACCGTGGGTGCCCAGTTCGAAGACGGCAGCGGGACGCCGTCGCTGAAGGTAAGTGACCCGTAGACCTGCAGCTTCTCGCCCTGAAACGCGAGTCTCAGCCCGTCCCGGCTAAAATGATTCTCCCCAAGCTGAAAGCTGAAAGGCTCCTCGCCGACCAGTGGCTCACTGTAATTCAACCAATCCGTGCGGCTGTGCCAGGCGTCTTCCCTTTTTTCAGCCAAAATGACCTGAACGAAGGGCTTGGCTGCTCCTTTGCTGACACTGAGTCCCGGAATGAAGCTGATGACGACTTGTTCATCTGGGCTGACGTGCTTGAAATACCAGCCTTCGAAGTATTCCTTGCGGGGCAGATTTTGGAAGCGCATGGATGCGTGTTGTTTGTCCTTCAAAGCCTGCTTCTCCTTGTCTGTTTCAAGTCAGCCCCCTTGCGTATGGGTCATGCGAATAATGCCTTCATTATAACAAACAATGAAGGTCTGAATTCCCCTGCAAATTCATAGTTCGAGCTAAATAACGCAGAGACAAAAGCGATTTTGACCTTCCACTCGCGCAAGCTGCGAAAACGACCGGTCTTCAGAAACGCAGTGTTTTATCCTCACCGATGCCCATCATGCCATCCAGGACGTGTTTTTTGCCGTCCAGATCCCGTACGTAGCCACTCAGCTCACCGAAAGCTATCGCGTAATCGATCTTGATGAAACCGGCGTTCACAGCCATGTGGAACTGGTTCGCACGAGTGAACGTCAACTTGACCATGTCATGTTCGTCGTCCACCTGCCAGATCTTTCCGTCCTTACTGTGCTTGAAGGTAACCGGTGGCAAAAGACTGCTCGTCCTTTCCAGCCAAATCAGATTCTCGTTGTAATCTTCCTGCTTTGTGGATTGATTGCGGGTCAGGTTCAGGCCAAAATAGCCGTTCCGCCATCCCATCGTTGAAACCCAGTCGTAGTGGGTCTTGTAGGGATAGTAGCCCTTGTGGTCGTCCACCACCGCGACGGTCTGCTCCGACACAGTAAAAGCTTCGTCGTTGATGCTTAGACTGCCTTTGACCCGGAACATGTCTTTTTGCGAATAGAGAGGACGATTGGGACCTAAAGGGATGCACACCACACTGGGCAAGGAGATCCTTTCCAATTCAAATGAATATTCAAGCGCCAAACCGTCGGCTGAGTGCGCTCCTTCCACGAGACAGCGTCCTTCCTCGAAATGATTGACGAAACGAATCCGGGACTTTTTACTCTGTGCTGTGGATACACTCCCGTTCAAAAGATTGGGCGCGATCGCGGTCGACGCACGTTTAAGCAGCGACTTCCAGCTGTAAACCTGCTTGCTTCGTTTGTCGAAAAAAACGTGCAAAACCATAGCAAAGACACCCATATCCGTGACCGCGGCCAATAAAACACCCTGGTCCAGGTTAATTTCACAGGCCTCCCAGAGGGTCAAGCGAAATCGATTGAAAGTTTTTGGAAAATAGCGGTGAACGGGTGTGACACAATTTTTTAGGTCCATGGCTGCAAATTCTTTGTCAAAGGTTCCGAAGGCCGCCCTGCCGTCTGTGACCAGATTTTTGGGTGTAGGCAGCGACTGTCGCCTGGGTGAAATATACGCTCGGTAATTTTCCATAGGACACCTCCCGCTGATACCTACAGTATACAACCTGGCAGCCTATGCCATAATTAGGTATCACAAAGAAATTTTTATTAGAGGAGGAAAATATGAAAAAAGAAATTCAAATATTTGATTTTGCCGGTGAAATCCTAAAGGCATTACAAACGGGTGTCTTGTTGACCACAAAAGCTGAGGGTAAAGTCAACACTATGGCCATTTCGTGGGGTACTCTGGGGGTTGAATGGTCCAAACCGATCTTCACGATTTTCGTCAGGGAAAATCGTTTCACCAGACAGCAGCTGGAAAAAAATCCGGAGTTCACGATCAATATTCCCTACGGTGCGTATGACAAGAAGATATTGGGCCAAGCCGGCATAAAATCCGGACACAGCGTCGATAAGATCAAAGAATTGAACTTAACGCTGGAAACTTCCGAGCTTGTTTCCGTACCTGCCATCAAAGAATTCCCTTTGACGCTTGAGTGTAAAGTCGTTTATAAACAGAAACAAGACAAAGAGGCCATCACGGCCGAAAACAACAGCCTATATTATCCGCAGGACGTAGACAGTACATTTCACGGCTCAAACAGAGATTACCACACCGCTTATTACGGTGAAATCGTCAGCGCTTACATCATCGAGTAAGCAAAAAAGCTTCATTTTCCGATAATGGCCGTCGCATCCCCAGTGGATACGACGGTTTTTGAATTTTTGTGACTTCATCACAGCGGCGGGATTTTTTTCTGTGTAAAGTAGCGATGAATCAAGTGATTCGATAATTTATTAAATACAAAACCTTCAGGAGGAAGAAAATGTTTGGATTATTTGGCAAAAGGTGCAAGTCAATGACGATGAGAGAAGGACAGGCAGAGTTGGAAAAGGATAAAACGATCACAGTTATTGATGTACGAGAGACCAACGAATTCAAACAAGGTCGTATAAAAGGCAGTGTCAATGTCCCTTTGCATCTTGTCCCGGTCACTTTAGCGAAAAAAGTTCCAAACAAAAAGACTCGTCTTTTCGTCTACTGCCTCAGCGGTGCACGCAGCAGCCAGGCCTGCAGCTGGATGATGAATAATGGTTATGAAGATGTGACCAACATAGGCGCTATCGGCTCTTGGGCCGGCCCGATTGTCAAAGGCTGATTCACACGCTAACGATCTTGGATAAAGGTTTTCCCACTGAACAATATTTACACTAAATAGTTAAAGGAGATTAAACTTATGAGCAGCAATAAAGTTTTGACTATCACAACAGAAAACTTCGAGTCAGCGGTCATCAATTCCGACAAGCCCGTTCTCATTGACTTCTGGGCCTCATGGTGCGGACCTTGCCGAATGATTTCGCCCACGGTCGAAGCCTTGGCCGATGAAATGGCCGGAAAAATCAATGTGGCAAAAGTCAATGTCGATGAACAGCAGGAAATTGCTGAGGCTTTTAAAATCATGAGCATTCCGACATTGGTCATGACCCAAGGTAACAAAGTCATCATGCAAAGCGTCGGTGTGAAAACGAAAGAAGCACTGAAACGGGAAATCACAGCCGCTATCAGTGCGTGAGTTGCAGCCCCCCACAAAAAAGAAAGCCGGCAACGGCTTTCTTTTTTTCTTGTTGAGCAGCAGTCATGCATGACTGCGAAAGCCCTTTATCTTCCCAAATCGATGATGTTTTGAATCAGACCCTGGCATTTTCCACAGGGCTCGCCGGTTTCTTCAACAATACCCGTGCCTGCTCCGGTCACTTCACCCACTTTTTCGACGGTGTCCGCGCCTGCTTTAACGGCATTGATGACGGCTTCCAAAGAAACTTTCTTGCAGCCGCATACCGACGCCAAAATTTCGTCAATTTCCGCTTTACAGCCCTCACAGGTCAAGCATGCGCCGGTTGCTTCAACGATTTCTGCTCTGCTTCTCGCCCCTGCCGTCATTGCTTTTCTGATGCTCAGATAATCTACGTCGTTTGTTGTACAAATTGTTCTATTTGCTGCCATTTCAATTCTCCCCTAATAATTTCTTTCAACCATTATAAGGACTTATCTGCTTTCAGCCAGCGTTCACGTCACAATTTCCGCCAAATTTGCACGCGTTTTATAAGCAAATTTTTTTGATTGGATGATAAGCTGATTTATTCCGGGAATTCAGCGATCTTTGTTCCATCTGTATAGATAATTTGGTAAATTTCGTTGTAGTTGTCAAAAAAGATGATTTTATCGTCAAAAATATGAATCCACACATAATTACCGGGACCGACCAAAACCTTTTTATCGGTTCCATCCAGATTCGTGCGAATCAAACCTTCCTCCTCCGCTCCGTTAAAGTAGTAGAGAGAACCTTCATGGACACCGGCCAGAGTCACCCAATCATCCGTATTGAGGGGCACATCCCCACTGCCGTCGCTTTTGATTTTTCGCAGCTGACGTTCTCCCATTTCGTCACTTGTCGTGTAATAAATCCAGTCGCCTTCAACCGTCATGGAGCTGATGGGTTGATCAAGTATGTTCGTTCGTTCAGATCCGTCCGTCTTGATTTTATATATACCGTTTTTTTCGAAATAATCTTCTGAACGCAAGGCATAAATCAGCCAATCACCTGCCAGATTAAGGTTGACCGCCGAATCGTCGGCCAATTGAGTAAGTTCCGTGCCATCGATTTTGATTTTATAAATGTGGCCATTTTCAGCTTGATTGGTAAAATACAACCAGTTGTCACGCACGATCAATTCAGAGCAGGAGTTGTCGAAAATGACTCCGTATTCGCTACCGTCAGTCTTCATTCTCGCTAAGCATGAATAAAAATTCTGATCGATAAAATAGAGCCACTCACCCACCAGGTTCAGGCGGGTCGCGGCCACTTCAGCCACTGTTGAAAGTTCTGTGCCATCGCTTCTCATTTTTTTGAGCGGCCCGTTGAAAATATTGGTGTTGAAATAGATCCAGCCGTCTCCGTAGACGAATTTCGCTTCACCGTTCAGGTTGGCGTTGCTGTTGCCTATGCCTTCCACGATGGGCGTTGAGGCAGTATCGGCTGCTACCAGGGGAACTGTATAGGCTTTCTCCAGTCCCGTCCCATCGAGTTTTAAACGGTACAGTCGGCCGCCGTTTTGCATCGTATAAATCCAATCGCCCGCAATCAGGACACCGCTGCTGTTGGCCTGGGTGAGTTGTTTCGTCTCGCCGCCTTCAAGCTCCATGCTATATAGCAAAGCCTCCTCGAGCTTGATGTAGTATAAGATTTGATCTTTGATGTTCAATGAACTCACGCCAAAATCCGTGAGCTTCGTCTGCTCAGACCCGTCGTATTTAATTTTTTGAAGCTGCAGGTTTGACAGTGCAGAGGTGTAATAGACCCACCCCTCATGGGCCAGCGCATCATTCCCCACCCCATCCTGCAAGAGCATGTCTTCAGTACCATCGATCTTGATTTTCCTCAGTTGATTATTGCTTTCACCCGTTTCCTCGTCGACCACTGGATGAATGTAAAAAATCCATTCACCGTCGATGCATTGGCGATACGTTTTTAGATCGTTGAGTTTTTTGATTTCACTGCCATCGGTTTTCATACTGTACAAACAGCTGTCATCTTCGAAATTGGAAAAATAAATCGTTTCGCCCACAACAATGAAAGTGGCAAAATAGTCGCACTGAGTAGAACCGATCTGCTGCTTATCTGTCCCGTCCGTTTTCATGCGGTACATGTAAGTCTCCATCGACTCTGCTGAATCATTCATTTTGACATAATAAAGCCACTCGCCCACCACATTAATGTCTTTGACGTTCGTCTCACCCAGGCTTGTTTTCGTGGATTCATTGAGTTTTTGTTTTTTGAGTGAATATTTATCCATGATGTCGGAAAAATAAATCCACCCGTCTTTTTCAGCTAAGAGAGCATAATTGTTGTAATTGCCGTTGGTGTTGCCTTGCAGCGTTTCAGCTGCTTTCGAACAGGCCATCAGACCAAGGCAGAGTGATGCGGCAATGATGAAAATTGCGAGTTTTTTGCCCATAATCCCGACTCCCTTCAAGAAGACTTCATGCGCTTTTTTGACTCACGAGGAAATATCATGCATGCTCCGAGGATGCCTTGTCGCTTATTTTTTATCCTATTTATATTTTATCACCGCCCGAACCGATTCATAGACATGGCGGCTGATTTTTACAATTTTCTTAAAAACAAATGACCTCCCCGGTTTAGAGAGAGGTCACTTTCTGTGAATGACTACGACGTGATTTAGATGCTGCGGCCGATTTCATTGCCACCCCAGAGGGCGTTCATGACTTTACCCGGCTTGACACAGTCGCCGATAACTTTGTATTCGATGCCCAGATCCTTGACTACATCCTCAAGCGGGTTGTGTGCTTTGGAACCTGAAGCCATCACAATTGAGCCAAAATAGAGTTTTTTCTGATGACCTTCCTGATCCACCAAGACATAGCCGTCACCCAACTCGATGCACTTGGTCTTAGTAAGAACCGTAATTCCGAATTCTTCAATCAAGGCATTGAAATAGGGGCGAACGTAGAATTCCATGTCACGGGCGATGTCGTCCATCATTTCGATGACAGTGACCTTTTTGCCCTCTTTGGCCAGAATTTCCATGACTTCCATTGCGGTCAGACCACCGCCGATAACAGCGACGTCTTCCGTCGGCACAAAGGCGTCATGATTCAGGAAGTCCCAAGCACTGATACCAAATTCAGTCCCGGGCACAGGAGGAGCGGCGAAATCAGCACCGGATGCAATAACAACAAAATCAGGGGCAAGTTTCTGGATACGATCTTGGTTCGCTTCTGTATAAAGACGCAGGTCCACACCGGCCTTGGCTGCACGCGCTCCCATCTGGACCATATTTCCGGCCAGGTGATTTTTGTGTGGAGCAACCGCCGCGAGATTATACTGACCGCCGATCCGGCCGGATTTTTCCATGAGAGTGACGTTGTGACCACGTTCTGCCGCCACGCGCGCGGCTTCCAGTCCGCCCGGACCGGCGCCCACCACAAGAACCTTTTTCTTGGTTTCTGCAGCGGTGATGACCACTTCGGCTTCATAACCACAGGCGGGGTTGAAGATGCAGCTGGCACCGTTGCTTGTCATGAACAAACGCTCGACGCAGCCCTGATTACAGGAGATGCAATGCACAATGTCATCCACACGGTCCGCTGCGGTTTTATTGACAAAATCGGGATCGGTCATTTGTACGCGTCCCAAAGAGATAAAATCAGCCTGGCCTGCCTGCAGGACTTCTTCTGCCATGTCGGGCGTGATGATGCGACCGGCACATAGCACCGGAAGTCCAACTTCTTTTCTGAAGCGGCCTGCATTTTCAGCGTTGACTTTGAATGGGAAATAATAGGGTGGAACGGTGTACTGAATGGTTTGATACGAACCTTGAGAAATATCAAGGGCATCCACACCGGCTTCTTTATAGAGCTTCGCCGCCGCGATGCTTTCTTCGATCATTAAACCACCGGGGCAGTTCGAATGTTCAAATGCTGACATGCGGATAATCACAGGGAAATCCGAACCGCATTTCTGTTTGATGTCCTTGATGATTTCACAGCCAAAACGCGCGCGATTTTCCAGGCTGCCGCCAAACTCATCATCACGCAGATTGGTGTATTCGTTGAGGAACGAATCGATCAGGTACCCATGCGCACCATGGAGTTCAACACAGTCAAAGCCTGCTTTTTGGGCACGTACAGCCGCATCGCTGTACGCATGGATGACTTCCCATATTTCATCCAGAGTCATCGCATGGGCTTCTTCTCCGATAAAGCTGCAAGTAGTCGCGCTGGGGGCCCAGGGCTTGCCATTGAAAGGTTTTCCGGACGTTTGCCGTCCACCATGCCACAACTGCACGGCTGCTTTTCCGCCATTGTCGTGAATAGCCTTGGCCAGTCTCGCAAAAGCCGGAATCGCGTCATCAGTGAAAATATTGGGATTTAATCCGGTTTCCGAGGTGTAGTGCACGGGACAGATCTCAACGATGTTCAAGCCACAACCCCCGGCGGCTCTGCGTGCGTGATAGTTGATGATACGATCGTTTACTACACCCTCATTGCAGTAGTTGGTCCCCATGGGCGGAAAAACCGCGCGATTTTTCAGTTCCATTGAGCCAATCTTCCCGGGTGATAAAAACATCTGATAAGTCATAGTAACGCTCCTTTTATCGATATATTTTTATATATTGTGGCTTGCAAAGAATTTTTTCTCAACAAATTATTATTTTTTTATCGATAATCACGAATCTTGACTTGCATATTTGTTCAGGTCGCCCATTATATCGTTAAGTCTTTGGCAAATAATTCTTATTCAACGAACAAATAACAAGCCGTGTTGTGCTGAAAATCCATTTTTTCTGTAATTTTGTCACTGTAGTGAATGCCTTGTTCGTATAGACTCCACTCATAAAGTTTCGTATAGAACTTATTTAGAAAAAATTGAAAAATTGTTCGGGAGGACAACGATGTTTGGATTATTTGGTAAACGTGCTAATTCGCTTTCAATGGAAGAGGCAAAGGCTGAGATGGAAAAGGATAAAAATATCGTACTGCTCGATGTGAGAACGACTGATGAGTTCAAACAAGGGCATGTCAAAAACAGTGTCAACGTCCCCTTGCACCTTGTCCCTGTCACCTTGTCGAAAAAAGTACCTAACAAAAACGCCCGCATCTTTGTCTGCTGTCTTAGCGGTGCTCGCAGCTCGCAGGCGGTCAGATGGATGACTCAGAATGGTTACGACAATGTCACCGACCTCGGTGGCCTGAACGCCTGGAGAGGCCCTATCGTAAAGGGTTAAGAAATCATGAACAATACTAAAGCGGAGGAGGATTTATCATGGGAAAACTAGTGGATAAGGTTGCTATCGTTACCGGTGCAGGCAGCGGTATGGGAAAAGAGATTGCACTTCTTTTTGCCAAAGAGGGCGCAAAAGTTATTGTATCGGATATAAAAATTGATACGGCTGAGCTTGTTGTATCAGAAATCAGAGCCGCGGGCGGCGAAGCGACCGCAATTGCAGCGAATGTCGCCAAAGAAGAAGATGTCCAAAACCTGGTGGACTCGACGCTCAGTACATACAGCCGCTACGATATATTGATCAACAATGCCGGCATTATGGACAACTTCACTCCGGCAGGTGATGTAAGTGATGAATTGTGGGATCGCGTCTTTTCGGTCAATTCAACCGGTCCGATGCGTATGATCAGGAAATCACTGCCCTTCTTTGTTGAAAACAAGGCCGGTGTCATCGTCAACATCGCTTCGGCAGGCGGTTTACTTGGTTCCAGAGCGGGGGCAGCCTATACCGCTTCAAAGCATGCGGTTGTCGGTCTGACCAAAAATGTCGGTTTCCAATATGCACAGCTCGGCATTCGCTGCAACGCGATTGCCCCGGGAGCCGTCAACACCAACATCGGTAACACTATTTATGAACCGAGTGAATTTGGTATCGGTCGAGCCATGGCGGGTATCAACCTCAATCCGCGCGTCGGCGATGCGTCAGAAGTCGCCAAAGTTGCCTTGTTCCTGGCTTCAGATGATTCCAGCTTCGTCAACGCAACAGTGATTGTGGCGGATGCAGGTTGGACGGCATACTGATTGCTTGAGTGAAAAAATATTTAACTTAAAGGTGGGACTTGTCAGTGCAAGCTCCACCTTTTTTATGTCAGCAAGTGATGTGATATGATTTGATTTAGAATTTTATCAAAGCAAACGTCTTGTATCAGGGGGATCATTGAGTGCTGACTAATGAACAAATCCGGAAAATCGACAGCCTCTTCCCGGTAATGAAAGGCTTGACTGAAAAAGCACGCCTTGAGATTTTTGGCCTGGGTCAGCTTGTCGTTTTGCCCAAAGACCAGATGCTGATGCAGCAGAACCAGCAGTGCCAATACATTCCTTTCGTTATTTCCGGTCTGCTGCGGGTCTATAAACTTTCGCCCAATGGCCGTGAAATGACCCTTTACCGTCTCGGTCCGGGAGATACCTGTCTGCTTTCTATCGCTTGCCAAATCAAGGGTGAAGACTTTCCCGCCCTGGCCCAAATCGAAGAAAAAGCCCAGTTATTTATGCTGCCTGTAAGTGTTTACCACGAGGTGCTGGACCGCTTTTTACCTTGGAAGGATTATGTGGCGAGCTTACTTTATGAGCACCTGCTGGAAGTCATGCAGACCCTGGAAGCGGTCGCCTTCGATCGCACGGACTTTCGTTTGATGCAGTGGCTTTTGAAGAAGTCTCAGGAACAGACCGGGGCCATTCACTACACCCATGAGGCAATCGCGATTGAGCTGGGTACAGCACGTGAAGTGATTTCCCGCTTGCTGGGTGAATTGAAAAACAAAGGGCTTGTCAGGCTTGGCCGTGGCAAAATCGAGCTCATCGACCCGGTACGATTAGAGCAGCTGCTTGATCGCTGACATGATTTCATGAAAAAAGTGCCCACAGTTGTAAAGCTGCAGGCATTTTTCCAGGCACAAACTGATCGCTTTATTCGCTGAACAACGCTTTCCCGCTGCCATCCACTTTCACTCGATATACTTTTTCATCCGATCCTTTTGAATAGTAGATCCAGCCGTCTGCAAAATTGAGCGTGCGCATCTCATCCATAAACAATTCCGTTTCAGCGCTTCCATCAGTTTTCATCTTATGGACGGCACCTTTGCCCGCCAGGTAATACAATAGATCCCCTTCAATCAAAGGTAAGACGCCCTCGAAATCATCCGCCAGTTTCGTCTGCTCACTGCCATCAGTTTTCATCTTATTCAGTGTGTCGTCGTCCAGGATATAGTAGAGCCACTCCTTATCCATAGTAAAATAGGGGGTCTCCATATCCGTCAATTGTTGTTTTCCGCTTCCGTCCGTTTTGACTTTATAGATGCATTCATCCTCATCTTCAAAATAGTAGATCCAATCATCGATAACGCACAGCGACTCCGGTTCACCATCTGCGATAGCGGTCAGTTCCGTGCCGTTTACTGTCATTTTTTTGAGCTTGTCATCATCATATTGCTGGGCAAAATAAATCCAGTTGTCGACCACCATCATTGACCAGATGGCTTCATCGAGTTGTTGCTGTCTTGAAGACCCGTCTGTTTTCATTCGGTAAAGTGTGTGCCCATCTGATGCGTTAATAAAAAATATCCATTCTCCGAGGACATTTAAAGAATAGGGCGAATCTTCGGACAACTTTATTTTTTCGGAACCATCCGATTTCGCTTTATACAAGGCACTTTCGTTTTTTCGCTGAATGGGGCGCTGTTGTAGTAAACCCAACCGTCGGAAAATGCGACCAGCCCACCATTCAAAATGTTTCCTGCACGGTTGCCACTCCCCTGTAAGTTGATGTTCTCAGCTGCCGCAGTCGTGGCTGCAGCGGTGGTCGTGCTCATTGCCTCTGAGCTTGTTACTGTAGCTTCGTTTGTAACTCCGGGGCCTGCTGTGACTGTAGGGGTGGGCGTGGTTCCTGAGCAGGCAGCCAAGAGTAGAGTGATTAGTAAAACCCAAGTCAAAAACTGAAAAACTCATTTTTTCATATATTTACCTCCATTGCAAAGCAAACCTGTCATGCAATCCGCAAAATCCCTGAGTTTTCATTTGAATATAAGTTCATGTGAGCAAAGCTTGACACTGTAAATAAGGGTGACCGCGCAGCGGCTTACTTTTCCAGCTCAGCTTTTATTTGACCGATCAATTCATCATAAGCGGCAGACTCAAGGAACTTCCGCTGGGGATTCATGGCAAATATGGAAGCCCATTCAAACTCGTCGTCGGCATATTTCGGCACCAGATGGAAATGCATGTGCTTACCAGTGTCGCCGTAGGCACCGTAATTGATTTTCGCGGGCTGAAAGAGGCTGTGCAGAGCCTTCGCTGTTTTAGCCAGGTCGCGGAAGAAAGCGTCTCGATCCGCATCCGACAGGTCAACAAGTTCACTGACGTGTGCTTTGCTCGAGACGATTACACGACCTTTATGGCTCTGCTCTTTAAAGAGATACACCTGACTGACTTCCAGATCACAGATCTTGATGCCAAAAGCATCGACCAGTTCATTGTTCATACAATACGCGCAGTTTTGATCTTTCATAATTTGTCCTCCTGAAACAAAATAAATATGACTTCCTGTTAATAACGGCTGTTTATATTATATTGTCAGACTCACTGCTTTGACAGTATTCAATTTAAAGCAGTCATTTTGCAAAACTGGATTTCGACGGCTGGGTTCAGCTCAGCCTGGCGATAGCAATATGAACGATGACCACCAAGATCAGAATCAGCGAAAGCAATCGGTGAGCTTGCAACCACAAGCCCGGTTTTTTCTTCTTCACAAACTTTCCAAATGCTCCTAGACTCACCAATAGCAGCATCAGAGTACCGGCGGCAAAACCAGAAAGATAGAAGCCGTAAAAGCTGTATTGAATCAGCAGATGGGCCATCATCAGTGCCGCAGTGGTAAGGCCGAGATAGGGATGTGCTTTGAGGTAGCCGCGCAGAAATTTCTGGTAGCCCCGGCGCAGACCATCACGCGCAGACCGCTTGACCATATGGCGTTTGTTGACTTCTTTAAAGAAGAGATTTAGCGCGGTCATTAAAAAGCCACTGAAGACCAACCAGCCCAGCACACGCCCCAAAGTAAATACCTGCATTTGATCCATGTTTTTTCCTACTTACTTGCGACCAGTCGGCCGACAATCTTAGCCCGCTCAAGCATACTGCGGCCGTGCGGGGATAGCTCATCAATTGCCTGTGTCAGA
>CAYNZF010000011.1:34263-34489 GCA_964401615.1 uncultured Oscillospiraceae bacterium | reverse complement strand
TGAGAGCTTTGTCGTGCCCGATGACGTGGGTGGACGCTATTCTTTCCTGACGGCGGTCGGCCTTTTGCCTATCGCTGTGGCAGGAATCGACATCAAGGCACTGATGCAGGGTGCGGCCAGAGGCTATGAGCTCTACACCAATCCTGATGTCTTACAAAACCCGGCTGCATTGTATGCGGCCACGCGCAATGTTTTGCTGCGTCGGGGCTATGGCGTCGAAATCATG
>CAYNZF010000011.1:0-34253 GCA_964401615.1 uncultured Oscillospiraceae bacterium | reverse complement strand
TTTGTTACTGAATGGTGGAAGCAGCTCTTCGGTGAGTCTGAGGGAAAAGACGGTAAAGGCATTTTCCCGGCCGGTGTCGACAATACCTCGGACCTGCATTCCATGGGTCAATACATACAAGACGGACAACGTTTCCTCTTTGAGACCGTACTCCGCATCGCCCATCCACGCCTGAAATACAGCGTTCCTTCCGACCCGCAGAACCTGGACGGACTCAATTTCCTGGCCGGTATGGACATGGCCGAGGTCAACGACAAGGCCATTGACGGCACGATCCTCGCGCATATTGACGGTGGTGTGCCCAATTTGCAGATTGAAATTGAACGCCTGGATGAAGCCAATCTGGGTGAACTGCTTTATTTCTACGAGATGGCCTGCGGAATCAGCGGCCACTTGAACGCGGTCAATCCCTTCAATCAGCCGGGTGTTGAGGCCTACAAGAAAAACATGTTCGCACTTTTGGGAAAACCGGGTTACGAATCTGAGAAAGCGGCTTTGGAAGCAAGACTGGATGTTTGAGATTATCTCATCAGATAAAAAATCAACTGGGGAGCGCGCCAACGACCGGCGCGCTTTTCTTGCATTGCTGCAGGCGCATCAGATTCAATTGACTCAGTCGCTGGGTCAAAACTTTTTATATGATCAAGCACTGCTCGATGAGTTGGCGCGCCTGGCCGGTGTGCAGGAGCATGATGTCGTTGTGGAAGTAGGCAGCGGAGCCGGCAGTCTTACCGCGAGCCTTGCGGAACGTGCTGCGCAGGGCCTGGTGATAAGTTGTGAAATCGATTTGAATCTGGAGCCTTTGCTTCGCACGCGTTTTGCAGATCACAAAAATGTGCGTTTCGTCTTTGAAAATGCGCTCAAACTGAATTTTACTGAACTCGCTGCACAGCACGTGCGTACGGAGCGACGACTGCAGACCAAGGACTTGCGGGTGGCGGCTAATTTACCCTACTACATAACGACTGAATTGATCTGTAAATTGATATTGGAACTGCCTCATGCCAGGTCGATGGCCTTCATGGTCCAATTGGAAGCCACTGAGCGCATTCTCGCCGTTCCGGGCAAAAGCAAATCCTACGGCCCGATGGCCGTGCTGGTCCAAACTTTCGGATCAGTCAAAATTGCGCTGCGCATTCCGCGACACGCCTTTATTCCGGAACCTCATGTAGATTCAGCGCTGCTTGTTCTGGATAAAATCGACCCTGAACCGGGCGATGTCAGAGCAAGGATTTTGGAGCATTTCCCGGCTTTTTCGCGCTTTGTTCAGGCTGCGTTTTGCCAGCGTCGTAAAACTCTGCTCAATAATTTAAAAGTGTATGGAGCTGAGGCCTGCCTCGCATTCGAAAACAAACTTGCTGAATTAGGGCTGCCAAAAAACGTAAGAGCAGAAGCCCTCGCGTGGCATGATTTGGGTGAGCTTTTCTTACTGACATTTTGACCAATATCTTCATTGAGAATGAGATGTAATCGAACATTCGCTAAAATTATATTCAATTCCTGACGCGACGTTTTTTTATCTAATAAAATATGTTACGATTATTCCAATGCGTTTTTTAGTCGCTGAAAGACGATGTTTTATCTGGAAATTCTACATGCGAAAGGTGGAAATTATGAAAACAACTAACGTAGCTGTGAACTCATGGGTTGAAGAGATGGCCGCTCTCACAAAGCCCGACAACATTGTTTGGATCAATGGTTCGATTGAAGAAAAAAAGGAGCTTGAGACTCAAATTATCGCTGCAGGCGAAATGATGGAGCTCAATCAAGAGAAATGGCCGGGTTGTCTTTATCATCGCACCGCACAGAATGACGTCGCGCGTGTTGAGAACAGAACCTATATTTGTACGACCAAACAAGAGGATGCAGGTCCCACCAATAACTGGGCTGCCCCTCAAGAAATGTACGACAAGCTGACTCCGCTCTTCGACGGTGCCATGAAGGGTCGTACCATGTACGTCATTCCCTACATCATGGGACCTGCCGGTTCACCTTTCTCCAAAGTGGGCATCGAATTGACTGACAGCATATATGTTGTGCTAAATATGCGCATCATGACCCGTATGGGTGATGTTGCCTGGCAGCAACTGGGTGATTCGGCCGATTTCGTCAAAGGTTTGCATTCCAAAGCACAAATCGATCAGGAAAACCGTTACATTGTGCATTTTCCTGAAGACAACACCATTTGGTCTGTCAATTCGGGTTATGGCGGAAACGTGCTCCTGGGTAAAAAATGTTTTGCCCTGCGCATCGCCTCCAACCTCGCTCATAAAGAAGGCTGGATGGCTGAACATATGCTTATTTTAGGTGTCGAGAACACCGAAACCGGCGACACCAAATACATTACCGGTGCTTTCCCCTCAGCTTGCGGAAAGACCAATCTCGCCATGTTGATTCCTCCCGCCAGTATGAAAGGCTACAAAGTCTTTACTGTTGGTGATGACATCGCCTGGATGCGTCGCGGTGATGACGGCCGCCTTTGGGCCATCAATCCCGAATCCGGCTTCTTCGGAGTCGCTCCCGGTACCAGCATGAAATCCAACCCCAACGCTCTCCTGACCACTAAGTCCAACACCATCTTCACCAACGTAGCGGTAACTAAAGATTTAGAACCCTGGTGGGAAGGGATGGGCGTAGCGGCTCCCGCCGAAGCAACCGACTGGTTGGGAAATCCCTGGACTCCTGAATCAGGCGTCAACGCGGCACACGCCAATTCCCGCTTTACAGCACCTGCATCTCAGTGCCCCTGCATTTCCGACGAATGGGAAAATCCCCAGGGCGTGCCCGTTTCAGCCATTCTTTTCGGCGGCCGCCGCGCGAAAACCGCTCCGCTGGTTTACCAGTCGTTTGATTGGAATCACGGCGTCTTTGTTGGATCGACCATGGCCTCTGAAACGACTGCCGCCGCGGCCGGTGCGGTCGGCGTTGTTCGCCGTGACCCGATGGCGATGCTGCCGTTCTGTGGATACAACATGGGCGACTATTTCCAGCACTGGTTGGACATGGGTAAAAAGATCGACCATCAGCCGCTGATCTTCAATGTCAACTGGTTCCAGACGGACGACAATGGAAAATTCTTGTGGCCCGGTTTTGGCGATAATTTCCGCGTCATTGATTGGATCATCAGACGCTGCGATAACAAAGTTGACGCGGTCGAGAGTCCCATCGGTTACCTGCCCAAGGCTGAAGACATTAAGCTCGAAGGTTTGGAAGGCTTTACCGTTGAAGATTTGAAAAAACTTCTGGTCGTCAACAAAGAGGTATGGACTAAAGAGATCGCAGGCATGGAAGAACACTTCGCGAAATTCGACCGCTTGCCTGAAGAGCTGAAGGCCCAATTGGCCGCGCTCAAGGATCGTTTTGCCAAAGCTTGAGTTTTCACCTGTTTGGCGCTTATAATGAGCCTCTAGGCTAATAAATTACAAAGCCTCGACACTGCGGTGTTGGGGCTTTTTCTAAGTGAGAAAGAATATGGCAAAAGTACAGGCCAGCGTGGCCGGACAAAAATACATGCTTTTCGCAAATGAAGAAGAAAGCGCCATGCGCCGAGTCATTGCAGAAGCGAACCGAAGGGTGGAGGGGGCGCGCCTGCAAGCTAAGGGTGAAGGGCCGACAGAGCGGCTGGTTCTGGCACTTTTGGATGCGGTGGCCGAACTCATGCAGGTTCAAAGCGGTACAGGCTTGTCAGAAAGAGAAGTGCATGCTCTGCAGGCTCGTCTGACCTATCTTGAAAGCTGCTTTCAATACGCGCAGGCCATCGAAGAAAGCAAAGCGCTCGCAAAATCGCCGGCAGCCAGACCAAACAATAGTAAGAAAAAGCGGAGCAAGCTGCGCGATTTTCACGCACGCCAAGTTGAAATCCAGGCCTGAGTGAAGCCTTATACCGCGCTGGGCAGTGATAAGCACGGAAAGTGCTGAAGGCTGAAAGATGTGAAATATGATGAATGAAGAAACAATGAACAAGGCTGAAATCAAGATAAGTGAAAATGCTCGCCTGACGCAACGGCCTGAGCTGCTGGCGCCGGCCGGAACAATGGCTGCTTTTCATGCGGCGGTCAACGCAGGAGCAGACGCCGTCTATTTTGGTTTGGGTGCCTTCAATGCGCGTGGAGAAGCAGCGAATTTACAGATCGACGATTTGGACAAACTGACGAGCCTCGCTGTGTTGCATAAAGTCAAGACCTATTTAACGCTCAACACTTTGCTCAGTGACGAGGAGTTACCGGCTGCGCTCGATTTGGCAGCACGCGCATATGCCGCCGGAGTGGATGCCGTTATTTTGCAGGACAAAGGCTTAGCTTTGGCCTTGAAACAATACCTTCCCGATCTGGCCCTGCATGGCAGTACCCAAATGACGCTCACCCATCCTGAAGCACTTTATGAAGCGCAGTCTCTCGGTTTAAAGCGAGTCATCCTGCCGCGCGAACTTTCCGCCTCTGAACTGCGTGAAATGGTCCCTCTGGCTCAGCTATTGGGCCTGGAAACTGAAATATTCGTGCACGGCGCGCTTTGTGTCTGTGTGTCAGGGCAATGCGGACTCAGCTATTTCAATGGGGGCCGTTCAGCGAATCGCGGTGCTTGCGCACAGGCCTGCCGTTTGGATTACGCGCTTGAAATTGATGGCCGCCCCATAAAAAACGGAGCTCTCCTGTCACCAAAAGATCAGGCTCTTTTACCTGACCTGGACCTTATCAGCGATTTGGGCATCGACTCTGTAAAAATCGAAGGGCGCCGCCGCTCAGCGACTTACGTCGGAACCGTTTGCTCGACTTACCGAAAAGCATTGGACCAGTTGAAGCAGGCCCAAAGCGCGCCGGACGCGACAGCAGAGAAAAACCTCCTTCTGGCCTTCAACCGCGGAGGCCGCTTTACCCGCAACTGGTTCGGTGATGAACGCAGCAGCGACTTCATGAGCGGTGCCTGGCCGGGCAGCTATGGAATCAAATTGGGACCTGTCGTGGCGGCAAATGATGCAAGTGGTGAATTGCTTCTGCGCTGCGAGGCATACAATGGTTTGAAAGATGACTTACGGCCCGCTTCGGTGATTGCTTTGCGCGATGAGTACAGTCAAACAGAACTCGCTTCGGCGCCCATCGGAAAAATCAGTTACAAAGGTGGTTTGCTTTCAATCAAAGCTTTTCATCCACAGGTCCTGCGCTCGATCAAACCGGGTCATACCGCCTTTCTGATGCAGTCCAAGTCATTGATGACAAAAGTAGACAACGCTAAAGCCCCTCGTCAACGCGAAATCAATTTTGAGCTTATCGAAGATGTGAGCGGCAGCCGACTCACAGCCACGAGCGACGGTTTTTTCGCCGCTGCTCCTTTGCTGAGCGACGCGGCTTATCCCGCGTTGTCAGACCGAAAAATTGAGCAGTCACTCAGTAAATTGGGTGGAACCCCCTTTCATGTCGAAAATATCACTGCAACTGCGCCGCTGTACATGCCTCTGTCCACCTTGAATCAGGCCAGGCGCGAACTTTGCACTGAGCTGGAGGAGAAAATTATCAAGGCCGCCAAACGCAAGCGTGTTCAAATCAACTACAAGCTCGATGATTTTGACGAATTGCGTGAAAGCATCATTTTGCAGACAGATAAAGATAAAGGGCAAAACCCACCCTCGAGCCGCTTGCTTTTTGTGCAGTCGTATCGCGGTGAGCTTGATGCGCTGCTTGCGCAAGAACAACAATTTGACAAAATCGTCATTTCACTGGGCTATCTGGAAAGCGACGCGCAGCTGTTTGAACACGTCCTGCATGATGACAAGGCTCAATACGAACTGGCGCTGCCCGTGCTTTTTGGAATCCGCGAGCGAGAAAAATGGACAAAGCTCGTAAGCGAACTTTGCCAAAAGTCACCTCGCGTACTGCATTGTCCCGCTGCGGGCGGAAAAGCCTGGTGCGATAAAATCGAAAACCTCAGTTGGACAGAAGACAGTGGCAGTCACGTCATGAATCGCCTGTCCGCGCTTTGGGCACTGGCCCAAGGCAGTCGTGGGCTTTCATTCGCCGATGAATTGAGCCCTGAGGGTATCAAAAGCATCGTTGAATATTTGGCCGGCCGCTATTCCGCCTGGAATTTAGACCCGCAAGTCATTTCTGTAGAGCTGCAAGTGTCCGGTCCCCGTCGCGCGATGTATTGCCGTCAGTGCAGTTTGGGCATGAGGAAAATAGGCTGCACCGCCTGCCGTGGAAAAGAAGCTGTCCTTGTTCAATCTTCCAACGGTCTGGAACAAAAATTGATTTTTCATCCAGAAGCGGACTGCTGCACTGAACTGCTGCTGGAGCAAACTGCGAAAAACACAAGCAATCTGAGTCTGGCTGCTATCAAGCCATGGCCCCTGGGTCTGGTATTACGTTATAATGACAGCCTGTGATCAATCATGACTTGTAAGAAATTTGGAGTGACGAGATGAAGCAAGAACCCCATATTCATATTGAACGTATCCGACCTGAAGCTCAACTGCCTTTTTATGTCCACCCGGGCGATGCAGGCATGGACGTCTGTGCTGCAGCGGATGTGCGGCTGGCTCCGGGTAAGACTTTGCTGGTGCCGACCGGCTTGATTCTGCATATCCCTGCCGGTTTTGAAGTGCAGGTGCGTCCAAGGAGCGGCCTTTCCTATAAAACGAGGTTGAGGCTGCCCAACAGTCCCGGTACGATCGATTCGGGTTTTAAAGATGAACTGCATATCGTCATGCACAACAGCAGTTGTGAAGATCAATGCAATGGTCAAATCCTGGACTGCAATGAAAAACAAAATCGTCAGGGGGCATATCTGATCAAAGCGGGGGATCGCATTGCGCAGCTCGTGGTCGCGGCAGTATCCGAAGCGATTTTGATCGAAGGCAGACCTTCAGAAGATGCCGATATGGTTGTGAACCGGGGCGGTGGCTTCGGTCACAGCGGTGTTTGAAGAACGAGAGGAAGAATGTGTTAGTTTTAGGTCTTGAATCTTCGTGTGATGAGACAGCAGCAGCCATCGTCCGTGACGGGCGTGAAACCATCAGTGAGGTGATCGCGTCACAGGCGAGCCTGCACAGTCATTTTGGCGGCGTTGTACCGGAAATCGCCTCGCGGCAGCATGCCTCTGCCATCATACCCGTCATCGACGCCTGCCTGAAAAAGGCCAGACTGGGCTGGAAGGATATTGACGTGATCGCGGTGACCTCGGGTCCCGGTCTGGTCGGTGCTTTACTGATTGCTGTGACCGCGGCTAAAGCCATCCAGTCGGTCACAAAAAAACCTCTCTATGAAATCAATCACATCGCAGGACATATCGCTGCGAACTTTCTGGCGCAGCCCGATCTGCAGCCGCCCTTTGTTTGCCTGGTTGCTTCCGGTGGTCACAGCCATCTGGTTTTGGTAGAGGATTACACAAAATACAAAATATTGGGCCGTACCCGCGACGACGCAGCCGGTGAAGCTTTCGATAAAGTGGCACGTGTCCTTGGCCTGGGCTATCCCGGAGGTCCGGCAATCGAACGAGCAGCGCGCTCAGGCGACCCGACGCGTTATCGTTTTCCGGAACCGAAAATCAGTGCCCATCCTCTGGACTTTTCTTTCAGTGGCTTGAAAACACAAGCTTTGACGCAATACCAACAAGCACGGCAGGCTGCCCAGCGCGAACACAGACCCTTTGAGGAAATCTTTTCAGTCCAGGATTTTGCGTCTTCTTTTCAAGCGGCTATCGTGCAAATTCTGGTTAACCGGACGATGGCCGCGGCTGAATTTTGCCAATGCGATACGATTGCGCTGGCCGGTGGTGTGGCCGCTAATCGTCTGCTAAGAGAAGCAATGGCCGGACGTGCTGCGGAAAGTGGCAAAACATGCTTCTGCCCTCCGCTCAAATTATGCACGGACAATGCCGAAATGATTGCTGCGGCGGGGTACTTCGAAGCAGCGGCGGGCCGCTTCCCCGCGACAACAAGTTTGAACGCCAAACCGGCATGGAGAATGGAGGCGAGAGCCAGTGGCCAGGCAAAAGGGATTTAAAACGATCGCGGACAACCGTAAAGCTTTCCATGAATATCACATCCTGGACCGTTTTGAGGCCGGCATTGCTTTGAGCGGGACGGAAGTAAAGTCACTGCGCGCCGGAAGGGTCAATCTCAGCGACAGCTACGCTCAGGTGAAGAACGGCGAAATATTTGTTATAGGCATGCACATCAGTCCCTATGAGCAAGGCAACCGTTTTAATCTCGATCCGATCCGCAACCGCAAGCTGTTAATGCATAAGCGAGAAATAAACAAACTCTACGGTCAAACCAAACAGAATGGCCTGACCCTGGTGCCCACCAGGCTCTATTTCAAAGACGGACGAGTAAAGCTGGAAATTGCTCTGGCCAAAGGAAAAAAAGACTACGATAAACGTCAGAGCGAAATCAAAAAAAGTGCGGATCGAGAAATTGCTCAGCGCTTGAAAAGCCACGGATGACGTGGTAGACTACTTAAGGTTTTCGATGCCCATTACACACACAGTGAGACAAATGTTGCCCGTCTCAAGAATTTCACCCGAAAAGTGAAAGCAAAGATTAACGGGTCAAGCACTGTGGAGGAAAAAACAGGAGGAAAATAAAAATGGCAGTCATCAGCATGAAACAACTCTTAGAGGCCGGTGTCCACTTTGGTCACCAAACCCGTCGCTGGAATCCAAAAATGGCGGAGTACATCTACACGGAACGCAACGGCATTTACATCATCGACTTACAGAAGACCGTAAAAAAGGCGGACCAGGCCTACATGTTTATTCGTCAGATCTCAGAGAATGACGGTACGATTTTGTTCGTCGGCACGAAAAAACAGGCCCAGGACTCCATTAGGGAAGAAGCTGAACGTTGTGGCATGTATTATATGAACAATCGCTGGCTGGGCGGCACATTGACAAACTTCAGCACCATCAAGACACGTGTCAACCGTTTGAAAGAACTGGAACGCATGAAAGTGGACGGCAGCATGGATGTTTTGCCGAAAAAAGAAGTGGCCCAACTGGGTTTGGAACAGGAAAAACTGCAAGCCAACCTCGGTGGTATCAAAGATATGAAACGGTTACCGGACTGCCTCTTTGTGGTAGATCCGAAGAAAGAATACATTGCGGTCAAAGAAGCTCGTCGCTTAGGCATTCCTATCGTCGGAATCGTCGACACAAACTGTGATCCGGATGAAGTGGATTACGTTATTCCGGGTAACGATGACGCGATCCGCGCGGTCAAACTGATCGCCGGTAAAATGGCTGACGCGGTCATTGAAGGCAGACAGGGTGAGCAGCTTGAGAAGGAAGGCAATGATATGCCGGCGGAAGCCGCTGACGCGGCTGATGTAAAACCCAGCATCGAGGAAATCGTTTTTGCCGAGAGCGAAGCCGCAGCGGCTGCACCCGTTGAAACAGCTGTCGAAGCAGTTGTTGAAACAGTCGAAGAAACTGTAGAAGCTTAATTATATTTGGAGGACAATATGGCAGACATATCAATAGCATTAATAAAAGAACTGCGTGAGAAAACCGGTTCCGGTATGATGGATGTTAAAAAGGCACTTGTTGAAACCAACGGTGATGTTGAAAAAGCAATCGCCTGGCTGCGTGAAAAAGGAATTGCCACCGCGGCTAAGAAATCTTCCCGCATCGCTGCGGAAGGCATCGTGGAAGCTTATATCCATGCGGGCGGCCGCGTGGGCGTGTTGATCGAAGTCAACATTGAAACGGATTTCGCCGCCAAGAACGAAGAGTTTACACAGTTCGTTAAAGACTGTGCCATGCAGGTCGCCGCGATGAGCCCACGTTGGGTCAGCCGTGATGAAGTGCCGGAAGCAGAACTCGAAAAAGAACGTGAGATTGTCCGCAATCAAGCCCTCAATGAAGGCAAACCTGAAAAAATCGTGGACAAGATCGTCGAAGGGCGCATGCAGAAATTCTATTCTGATTTTTGCCTTCTGGATCAAGCCTTTGTCAAGGATGACAGCAAGACCATCGCTGACCTCGTTCAAGAAAAGATCCTGAAGATCGGTGAGAAAATTTCCATCCGACGCTTCGCTCGTTATGAAGTTGGCGAGGGTATGGAGAAAAAAGTGGAAGATTTCGCAGCGGAAGTTGCAGCACAATTGAATTAAACCGAAGTGCCCTGAAAAGGGCACTTTTTTTCAGTTTCGGTGTATAGAAGATCAGCCATTTAATGGAGGCGCAGTTATGGACGTAAAGTATCGACGAATATTGTTAAAAATTTCAGGCGAAGCACTGGCCGGAGAAAAAGGCTGGGGATTGGACAACAGCACCTTGATTACCATTGGCCAAAGCATCAAACGCGTTTTGGACCTGGGTATTGAGATCGCGATTGTCGTCGGAGGCGGAAACTTCTGGCGCGGTCGGACCTCTGAAGGCATGGACCGCGTAACCGCGGACCACATGGGCATGCTCGCGACCCAGATAAATGCTCTGGCTCTGAGTGATGCCCTTGAGCAAGCCGGTGCCGTGACACGCGTCATGAGTGCAATCGAAATGCGGCAGATCGCTGAGCTCTATATTCGAAAGAGAGCCATCCGCCATTTGGAAAAAGGCCGCGTCGTCATTTTCTCTTGTGGAACCGGCAATCCGTTTTTTTCGACTGATTCAGCCATGGCCCTGAGAGCCGCTGAAATTGAAGCCGATCTGGTGCTGAAGGCAACGAATGTTGACGGGGTATACGACAAGGATCCTAAAAAATTCGCTGACGCAGTGAAGTACAGTTCACTTTCACATCTCGAGGTATTACAAAAGCAACTACAGGTCATGGATTCGAACGCGGCAGCAATCTGTCGTGACAATCACCTGAAAATCGTGGTTTTCAGTTTACGCGACAGCGAGAACATCAGCCGTATCGTGCAGGGTGAAGAGATAGGTACGTTGGTTTATTAACTGACAGCTGCTGAACCAGGCGCCCCGCTGATGGGATTATCCTCAGCTTAACAGATGACTTTTTTGGGACTTGCCTTCCGGTAAACTCAAGAAAGCGCATCTGTTTTCAGTTTTGCCCGATCTATGAGCTCGAGGGTCTTCGGCAGCTTGATGAAAAAATTCCGTCTGTTTACGGTTCTGACCCCTTCATCTATAATGAGTCAGAAATAGGAGGTGCAATTTATGGCAATCGAGATCAATAGTGAGAGCTATCGTCCTTTTGAAGAGAAGATGAAAAAGACATGTCAGGTTTTGCAGGAGAACCTCAACACAATTAGAGCCGGTCGTGCCAATCCGAAGGTTTTGGAACATATAAAGGTCGTATACTACGGTACAGAAACCGCCCTTTCACAGCTGGCCAACATACAGGTTCCTGAAGCGAGAATGATCGTGATCACCCCGTGGGACATGAGCAGCTTGAAGGATATGGAGCGGGCCATTCAGGCCTCAGATCTGGGCATCAATCCAAACAACGATGGTAAGTGTCTGCGGCTCAATTTTCCTACTTTGACAGAAGAGCGCCGCAAAGACCTGGTTAAACAGGTCCAGAAACACGGTGAAGAAGCGAAAGTCGCGATTCGAAATATCCGCAGGGATGCAGTCGACCTGGTCAAGGGCTATAACAAGAAAAAAGAAATTGGCGATGACGTGCTGAAAGACGCTGAAACTCAGATTCAAAAATTGACCGACAAATTCACTGCCGAAGTCGAAAAAATTGTGCAAGCCAAAGACAAGGATTTGATGGAAATCTAAGGATGACCGCAGCGAAAGAAAAGACCGCCTCAGGTCAGAACCAATCTGCCGTCCCGAATCATCTGGCCATTATTATGGACGGCAATGGCCGCTGGGCGAAGAAGCGCCTTCTGCCAAGAAAATTCGGTCACCGCGCGGGTGCTGAGAATCTCAAACGTGTCACGGAAGCTGCAGCGAACGCAGGGATCCGTTATTTGACTGTTTATGCTTTTTCGACGGAGAATTGGAAACGTCCTGAAGACGAAGTTCACGGATTGATGAATTTGTTCATCGAATTCTTGGACAAATACGACTGCGAGCTGGCGGAACAAGACATTCGCTTGCGCTTTCAAGGAGACATCGCCAGCCTGCCGCGGGACGTACGCAGCGCGATTGCCGCGGCGACCGAGCGCAGTCAGATGCGCGAGGGGATGCAGTTGATTTTGGCTTTCAATTACGGAGGCCGTGATGAGCTGGTGCATGCCACTAAAGCGATTGCCCGAGAGGTGCTCGACGGAAAACTGAAGATTGAAGAAATTGACGCGCACATGTTTCAAAACTACTTATATTTGAGCGATGTCCCTGATCCTGACATGATTGTCAGGACCAGCGGAGAGATGCGCTTGTCGAATTTTTTATTGTGGGAAGCCGCTTACAGCGAACTCTGGGTGGTTGATGTCCTGTGGCCTGATTTTTCGGATCAACATTTGAATATGGCTCTACAGGAATATGCCCGACGCGAACGGCGTTTTGGTGGCATCTGATTTAAACGGGATGAGGGGAAAAATGAATAAACGTGTTATGACTGGCCTGATTTTTACTATGGCCATGTTTATCATTCTGATACCGGCCTTTGTATGGCCTTGGTGGACTCTTATCTTCGTGCTGGGTCTGGCGGTGATCATGGTTTTGGAATATCACCAAGCCCTGTCACGAATATTTAAACCCCTTTCACTGCCTTTGACGATGGCCGCGGGTTTGTCCATGCTGACACCGACCCTGATTTGGTATATTTACCGAAAAGCACACAGCGGCTGGCAGTTTATTGAAGAAACCGAGATGCAGAGTCCGGATCTGGCTGCCTGGCGAACCGACTTTTTATTCATGCTGGCTGCGGGAGTTGCTTTGCTTTTCACTTATCTCTTCTTCGTGATGACGGTGTCGGCCATTTACACCATTCTTACACATGGTCCATCCAGGCTCCCGCAAACGGTCTGTGCGCTCTCGGCGGGTATATATATCGGTGTTCCTTTGAGCTGTGTTACTTTGTATTTGTTCGCAGTACCCAATGGTTTCCGCTGGCTTTTGGCGGCCATCTTTATCCCCTGGATCGCGGATGTGGCGGCCTATTATTCGGGCAGTAAACTTGGTAAAGCACCTTTTTTTAATAAAATCAGTCCTAACAAGACGCTCGAAGGCGCTCTTGGGGGAATCTTGGGCGGCGCGATCATAGGTGGTGTTTATTTCCTGGTCGCTTTCAGAGGCGAGGGTTTGACGATGCAAAGCACCGCGATTGCCCTGGCCTATGGCCTTTTGACAGGTGCGGTCCTGGCTTTTGCCGGTGAAATGGGCGATTTGTTCGCGTCCGGTTTAAAGCGCTGGACGGGTATCAAAGACTTCAGTCACGCGCTGCCGGGCCACGGTGGTTTTCTGGACCGTTTCGACTCCGTGCTGTTTTCGCTGCCCGTGAGCCTCGTCCTCGCCACGCTTTTCTATTTAATGTAAGGAAAATTCATGAAAAAATTAACAATTCTTGGTTCCACCGGCTCGATTGGCAGACAGACACTCGATGTTTGCGCTGAGTTCGGCTATCCGGTACATGCTCTGGCTTGTGGAAAAAACATCAAATTACTGGCTGAACAAATTGAGCGCTTTAAACCCGCTCTTGTGAGTGTGAGTGACAAGCCGACTGCTCTGGCCCTTGAATCTATGCGCATCAATTCCGAACACAAAACACGCATCTTGTGGGGGCGTGAAGGACTGAAAGAAATAGCCGAAGATCCGGGCGCGGACATGCTGGTCGCAGCCATGGTGGGTATCGCCGGCTTGGAACCGGTACTGCAGGCGATTGCCGCGGGAAAAGACATCGCTTTGGCTAACAAGGAAGTTCTGGTCACGGCGGGCTATCTGGTCGAAAGTGAATTGAAGCGTTTTAACAAAAGCCTCTTTCCGGTCGACAGCGAGCATTCAGCCATCTGGCAGTGCATGTGGGGAAATGACGCGAGGGCTTTGCGACGCATCTTTTTGACCGCTTCAGGCGGACCTTTTTTAAACCACAGCAGTGAAGAATTGTCGGCGGTTACTTTAAAAGACGCACTCAAGCATCCGACGTGGAATATGGGCGGAAAAATCACAATCGACTCAGCCAGCCTGATGAACAAGGGTTTGGAGTTGATTGAGGCCATGCATTTGTTTCATGTTCAACCGGAACAGATCGAAATTCTGGTCCACCCCCAGAGCATCATTCATTCCATGGTGGAATGGCAGGACGGTTCGGTTTTGGCCCAACTGAGCCACCCGGACATGCGTCTGCCCATTCAAGTGGCCCTGGCCTATCCGGATCGCTTGAACAGCCCTGAACGCCGTTTTGATCCCTGGTCTCCTTCAGCCTCCGCACTCAGCTTCACGCGCGCTGATACTGAACGCTTTCCGTGCCTGGCTTTGGCTCAAGCCGCTGCCAAAGCTCCCAAATCGTTGACCATTGTGATGAACGCAGCGAACGAAATTGCCGTGGATGCTTTTTTGCGTGAAAAAATCAATTTCATGGATATTCCCAAAATTATTGAAAAGGCCATGAACAAGCATAGCCGGAACGGTTTGAGCCCGGCGGCGAGTTTGGCAGAAATATGGGCTTGCGACGAAACAGGAAGACGTCTGGCTCAAGAAGAAATTCCTTCACTGGTCTGACACATTTTTCTGTTACAATTACCTCTCATAAACGAATTTTTTAAACACGAAGACAGGCATCACTGTCTCACTGTGCATTTATAGGAGAATTATGGACGGAATATTCGGAATAATCGTGGGTTTGCTGCTGCTTAGCATAATGATGTGGCTGCATGAGCTGGGACATTACGTAGTTGGCAAAAGACTCGGTTTTAAAATCAATGAATTCAATATTTTTATGGGGCCGGTGCTCTATTCATTTTACAAGAATGGAGTGAAGTATTCGCTCAGGTCCATCCCCATCGGTGCCTCCGTCGTTTTTGCCGGGGAAGGGGACAACGATGCGGAGACGGCGTCTAGCCCTGGCTTGACTGCGGAAGAAATTGAAAAAAGCAATGAGCACATCACCTCAGCTTGGGGTGAAGTGAACCGCGTACCCATCAGTGGCCGTGAAGACCCCCGGCTCTTCAATAATAGACCGAAACGCGCCCGTGCAGCCGTGCTGCTGGCCGGTCCGTCAATGAACATTTTGAGCGGCGTTTTAGCCTTTGTCATCATTTTTTCCAGCATGGGCTACATCACGCCTCAAATATCGGAACTTGGTTTGGACGGCCAGGCGCAGGCAGCCGGTCTGGAAGTCGGTGATACCGTTACGGCGGTCAATGGCATATCCATCAAAAACTCAATGGACTGGAATTACGCCTATCTTTTTATCAAGGATGGACAAACGGTCGACATCACTTACCAGACAGCAGCAGGGGAAAAACGTGACGCCCGATTGCGGCCTTTGCCCATCACGCGGAAATTGATCGGTATTTCACGCGATGCTTCACAAGCAGAAGCCAGGGTCCTGAACGTTGATCCGACTTCGAACGGGGGCAAGCCGGTTTTGAAGACGGGTGACCTGGTTCTTAAAGTCAATGGGCAAGCCGTCACCGGAGAAACGGTTTCCGCAGCTGTCGACGCCGCGAGCAGTCTGACGATCGAGCTGACAATTTTGCGCGATGGCCAGGAACTGGAAGTCGTGACAGAAGCGAAATATGTTGAAACTTTTAACCCTGTGGGCCTGGCTTTTACTGAAAAACACGACTTTTGGGGTACCATTCCATATGCAGTCAATTTTTCGGCTTCCATACTGAAAATGACCTTTTCATCCATCGGCCAAATGATCAGCGGCCAGCTGAATGCCAGAGACGCGCTCAGCGGCCCAATCGGTATCGTCGACACGATTTCCGGAGTGGTCACTCAGGCACAGGTCAATCTCATCGAAAAGTTTATGCAGCTTTTGCAGCTCTTCGCCTTGATTTCGCTTTCCTTGGGCCTCATGAATCTATTGCCCATTCCCTTGCTGGACGGATCACATTTACTGCTTTTGGCCGTTGAAGCCATTCGTGGCAAAAGGCTTTCCGAAAAAGCCCAGACCGCCATCACCATGGTCGGGCTCTTGATGATTATTGGCTTGTTCGCGGTCGGATTGTATTTTGACATCAGCCGCATCATGACGCGTTAAGGAGACAGACGTGGGTTTGATTGAAGCAGAAAAAACTTTAGGCAGAAGACGCATCAGTCGGCGCGTGCAAGTCGGAACTCTCACGCTGGGCGGCGGTGAACTGCCCATCATCCAATCGATGAACAACACCGACACGCGCGACGTCACGGCTTGCCTAGAACAGATCAGCCGTCTGGCTGCAGCCGGCTGCCAGCTGACTCGTCTCGCCGTCCCTGATATGGAGGCCGCCACCGCCTTGAAAGCAATTTGTAAGAAATCACTTTTGCCCATCGTGGCAGACATCCACTTCGACTACCGTTTAGCTTTGGCAGCCATAGAAAGTGGTGTTGCCAAAATCCGCATCAACCCGGGTAACATCGGTGGGGAGGAGCGTGTGCGTGAGGTGGCCAAAGCCTGCCAGGCACGCCATCTGCCGATCCGAGTTGGTGTGAATTCCGGTTCAATCGACAAATCCATCATCAGTAAACATGGCGGAGTCACGGCGGAGGCCATGCAGGAATCGGTCGAGTCAGCCGTCCGCCTGCTGGAGCGGCAAGGTTTTGAAGATATTGTCATCTCGATGAAGGCGTCGGATCCGGCCCTGTCGATTGCCTGTTACAGACTCCTGGCGAAAAGCAGTCCTTACCCGCTGCATCTGGGTGTGACCGAGGCGGGGAGTATACGGGAGGGTTCGATTCGTTCTGCGATTGGTATCGGCACGCTCCTGGCGGAGGGCATCGGGGACACCTTCCGGGTTTCTTTGACCGCTGATCCCGTAGAAGAAGTCAGAGTGGCCTACAGCATTCTCAACGCACTTAAGCTGACTGAACGCGGCGCAATTCTCATTTCATGTCCGACTTGCGGGCGCACCGAAGTCGCTTTACAGAAACTGGTTGAACAGGTTGAACCACTTCTAAGTAAAATTGAAAAACCCATAAAAATTGCTTTGATGGGCTGTGCGGTCAATGGTCCCGGTGAAGCGAGAGAAGCGGATCTGGGTTTGGCCGGTGGCAAAGGTGGGTATCTGCTTTTTGCCAAAGGAGAAATCATCGAAAAAATCAGCGAAGAAAACGCGCTTCCACGGCTGCGCGAGGAACTGCATAGACGGTTCGGCGTGGAAATTTGAGACGAGCGGATGCATTTGAGGAATTGTTTTGATTAAGACCAAAGATTTTTTAGTCCAATACGGTTTGAAAGACGAGAACCTTGTTCCGCTCTTTCCGCTTGAATTGCTTGACGCCAGGCTGCTCGCACTCAAAAGAAGCCGCAGCGGAGCTTTGATGATGAAACTGGAACTGGATGAGCTTTATCCGGAGGGGACGAGTCTATATGAGGCCGAAACTCAATTGTCCGAGGTATTTGGAGTCCTCAATGTAAAACTGGCCCTGCGCGGTTCTAAAACAACTGACCAGGCACGCGTAGACGCGCGTTTGAGCTCGGTTTTAAGCTGGCTTGCAAAACACATGATGAATTCGCAGCCACTCCTGGCTCAAGCGCTCGGCCGGGCGGAGTTCAAAAGAGAAGCACATGAAGCGGACAGAGTGGTCATTGCGCTCAGTTCTCTGGCTTATGAAAAACTTGGCGAAGAAACCAAAGCTCAAATCGACGAATTTATCAGACTGCGGGGCGGCTTGAATCTGCAGATCGATTATTTTTGTCAAAAAGATAAGCATGAAGATCAAACGATCCTTGACAGCCACTCCTACCTGAAAAATATTCAGGAGCGCTTCACTGATAAACTCAATCATGCGGCCAAAGCGGCTGAACTTGAGAAGACTACGCAAACAGAAAGAAAAAACGTTCGTCTGGACCCCAAGGACGGCCCGAGGCACTATAAACGTAAAAAGCTTCCCAATCTCATCTGGGGACGGATGTATGAGGTTAAAGAGTCCAGCCCCATCGGTGCTTTGACTGCAGATTCAGGTGTGGCACAGTTTGAGGGAAAGATAAAAAATCCGGAGTTCAGCCCAACAAGATCGGGCACTTCTGTGAAAGTAAACTTCAATCTTGAGGATAAAGCGGGCGCGGTCAGCTGCTTGATGTTTATCAAACCGGAAGAACTAAGCGGGCTGCAAGACAGTCTGAAGCAAGGGTCTCACATCCGTGTCGAAGCGGAATTAAGCTTCGATGATCGTTTCAGTCACGACCTCCAGGCCAAAGTGCTGGGTTTTATAGCCGCGGATGACGTTAAATGCAAACGTGTGGACGCAGCACCGGTGAAACGGGTGGAATTGCACACGCACACCAAACTCAGTGCAAAAGACGCGCTCTGCGACCCACAGCAATTGGTTAAACTGGCGGCAAGTTTCGGCCATGATGCCGTCGCCATTACAGATCACGGTGTTGTACAGGCTTTTCCGGATGCAGCTGCGGCTGTTGACGAGCTGGCCGGAAAAGGCCAGTCCATTAAATTGATTTATGGGATGGAAGGGTATCTGGTCGATGATGGCACTGTCTGTGTCTACGGTTACGAACCTTTTCCGCTGCTCAGGAGTTTTGTCGCTCTTGATGTGGAAACGACCGGTTTGGATGCGAATGTGGATCGCCTGATCGAAGTAGCCGCGGTTCGTTTCACGTTGAATGAAGACGGCCGTTTTCATGAAACGGACAAGATGCAATCGCTGATTCAACCCGGCTGTGATTTGCCGGAAAAAATCACGCAATTGACAGGATTGACGGATATTGACTTGCTGGCTCAGCCTTCCGCACAAAAAGTTTTGGCAAAACTAAGTGATTTTATTGCCGACGATCCTGTGGTCGCCCATAACGCATTATTTGATTTGGGCTTTTTACGCGCGGAGGGCTTCCGCACGCCCGGTATCAACGATCCCAAGATCAAGTTCAATCCCTGTCTGATTGATACCTTACAAATGGCACGCAGTTTTTTACCGGGTTTAGAACGTTACTCCCTCGACCGTGTCGCTGCTCAGCTGGGCGTGAAATTAGACAAACATCATCGCGCGGAAGATGACGCGCGCTGCTGCGCCGAAGTGTTTGTAAAACTGCATGAGCAGTTGGGGCGGCCTGATTTGGCAAGCCTGAACGAGCGCTCCGGAAAAATTTCACCGAAATCCTTCACAGAAAAAAAGTATCCTGTCAACCATATCATTTTACAAGCCCGCAACGCATTGGGCATGTACCACCTCTATCGTCTGGTCTCCGAATCACATATCCACTATATCAATGTCCGCCCCAGAATTCCCCGTTCTTTGCTTGATTATTTACGCCAGGGCTTGCTTTTGGGTTCGGCTTGCGAAGCGGGAGAGGTGTTCCGTGCGGTCAAACAGCTTTATGTCAGTGCAGGCCGAAATTTTGAAACAGCCCAGCGCAATATACAAAACTACGAATATAAAAGATTGGCCCGCTACTATGATTACCTGGAAATTCAGCCTTTGTGCAACAATCGTTTTCTTTTAAACGGCTCAGAAACAGGCATCCTTCTGGATGATGATCTGATCAAGCTCAACCAACTGGTACAAAACCTGGCCAAAACGGTCAAAAAGCCCCTGGTCGCGACCTGTGATGTGCATTTTCTGAATCAGGAGGATGGAATATACCGCCAGATGATGCTCAGTAACATGGGCTACAGTGACGCGGCCATGCAAGCGGACTTGTTTTTTCGCACCACGGACGAAATGCTGGCTGAGTTCACTTATCTAGGACCGGAAGATGCCAAACGGGCTGTCATAGATAATCCCCGTGCCCTGGCGGACTTGATTGAGCCGAATTTACGCCCCTTTCCTAAAGGCAGTTTTCCACCGGAAATTCCGGAAGCAGATCTTGAAGTGACAAGAATGTGCTACGCAAACGCAGAGGCCATCTATGACGCAGGTGCCGGCTTACCGGAAATCGTGGCCCAACGTATCAAGCGCGAACTGGATTCAATTATTTCAAATGGTTTTGCCATTATGTATTACATCGCGCATAAAGTGGTCAAAAAATCTAACGACGACGGCTACATCGTTGGTTCGCGCGGCTCGGTAGGATCATCACTGGTCGCCACACTTTGCGGTATCACGGAGGTCAATCCTCTGGTGCCTCATTACTATTGCAAGTCCTGCCATTATTCTGAGTTCGATGAGAGCGGCCGCTACGGTTCGGGCTATGATTTGCCGGCTAAAGACTGTCCCGCCTGCGGTACCGTGCTGACCCGCGAAGGACAAGACATTCCTTTTGAGACTTTTCTGGGCTTCAGTGGTGATAAACAACCGGATATTGATTTGAATTTTTCCGGTGAGTATCAATCCAGAGCACACCTGTTTATTGAGGAAATGTTCGGCCCGGAATTTACTTTTCGTGCCGGAACCATTGGGGCCTATGCTGATAAAAATGCGGAAGGTCTGGTTAGAAATTATCTTGAAAGTATTGATAAAACAGTACCCAAGGCTGAAATTGAACGGCTGGCAGCCCCTTTTGTTGGTGTAAAACGCACCACAGGCCAGCACCCCGGGGGCATCGTGGTCATTCCCAAAAATCGCGACATCTATGAATTCACCCCGGTCCAGTACCCGGCGGACAATCGCGCGTCCCTGATGCAGACGACCCATTTTGATTTCAACGCTCTGCACGAAACCATCTTGAAGCTTGACATACTTGGACACGATGACCCCACTGTCCTGCACATGCTCAGCGAATTGACCGGTGTGGACGTCATGGGAATTCCCATCCCGGATCCTGAAGTGATGGCGATGTTCCGTTCAACCGAACCCTTAAAATTTGTCCAGGCCAACGAGCAGGAGGCGAGCACCCTCGGTATACCTGAAATGGGGACCTTGATGGCGAGAGACATGATTGCGGAAACCCAGCCCTCGCGCTTTTATGATCTGGTCCAGCTCATGGGCCTCTCTCACGGAACAGATGTATGGAAAGGCAACGCCCAGACCCTGATTCAGGAAGGCATCTGCGACATCAATAATGTCATCGGCTGCCGCGACAGTATTATGACTACGCTTATCTACAAAGGCCTTCCCTCCAAGGATGCTTTTGACATCATGGAAAAGGTAAGAAAAGGTAAAGGGCTGAGTGAAGCCCATGAAGCTCTGATGCGTGAACATCACGTCGAAGATTGGTATATCGATTCGTGCAAAAAGATCAAGTATATGTTTCCCAAGGCACATGCGGTGGCCTACGCCATCTCCTCGCTGCGCGTCGCCTGGTTTAAGGTACATCATCCTGCCGCTTATTATTCAGCCTACTTTACCGTGCGCGCGGACGAATTTGACAGCTCTTTGATGTGTGTCAACCTGGAACAGATCATGGTCAACCGCCGCCACTTCCGCCGCTTGATGCAAGACCGCAGCGCGGGACCTAAGGAAAAAAACACCTTTTACATTCTCGAATTGGTTGAGGAAATGTACAACCGCGGAATTCGCTTTGCACCGATCGATTTACTTGAGTCCGCAGCCACCAATTTTCAGCCCATCAGCCCAAACGAGATCAGGCCCCCCTTCAATGTGATTCCCGGTTTCAGCAGCAGCATGGCCAAAGCCCTGGTCGATGCGCGCGAATCCGCCGGCCCGTTCAACAACAAGGAAGAACTTGCCCGCCGCGCCCAATTGGGACCGGTCGCCATCAAATCTCTGGCTGAGGCAGGTGTTTTGGACCAGCTTCCCGATTCAGCTCAAATGAGTTTTTTTGATCTGCTGGCAGGTTTGTAATGATTGCCGAAGTAGTTCTGCGCGATGCGAGTATCCAATTTGACAGGCGTTACAGCTATCTGTGGCCCGCGGACCTGCCCGAGCCGTTCATCGGTATGCGCGTAGCCGTCCCCTTTGGCAAAACGAATAAAACGCGTGAGGCCTATGTCTGGCAGATTCGTCCCGAAGATGAAGAACGCGATGAAGGCTTTCAAACGAAAAAAGTGGCCGAGCTGCTCTACCCCGACAGTGTGCTCAGCGCGGACCAAATCCAGCTCGTTGAAATGATGCGCCTTCGTTATGCCTGCACTTACGGTGAAGCCATCCGCTGCATGCTGCCCCCCGGTTTCAATCTTAAAAGCAATCTGCGCGACAGAGAAGAGCGTACCGTGGCTTTGGTCGATCCTGAGGCGGTCATTGCCCTGCTCGAAGCAGGTCGCTTGACATCTCTCAAACAACAGCGTGTTTTTGAGCTGCTGCTCGAATACGGAGAAAGCTCTGTGACCGAAGTAAAAGAAAGTGTTCAGATCACCGAAGCAGTACTTAAACGTCTGGCAGAAAAAAACCTGATCGTGTATGGCAAAAGGCCGATTTCCAACGAAATCGAGCCGGAAAGCAATGCAATTCCCGAAGCGGCCCCGGAACCGACTTTGGAGCAGGCGGCAGCACTCAACGGTCTTTTGGAGGCCATCCTGCGCAAGCCTGACACGGACAGCCGTCGCTTAAAGGAATACTTACTTCATGGTATAACCGGCTCAGGCAAAACAGAAGTGTACCTGCGGCTCACCAAAGAAGTCCTGGATGCGGGACGGTCTTGTCTGATTCTGGTCCCCGAAATTGCTTTGACTCCTCAAATGATCGAGCGCTTTACTTTGCGCTTCGGAACCGAGGTCGCGGTCATGCACAGCCGCTTAAGCCAACGTGAGCGGTTCGAACAGTGGAAACGCATCATGAGAGGTGAAGTGCGGCTTCTGGTCGGCGTCCGCTCCGCCATATTCATGCCCTTGCGAGATCTGGCGCTGATCGTGATGGATGAGGAACACGAAAGCAGCTATCAATCGGACATGAACCCCCGCTATCATGCAAGGACCATCGCGCGCCTGCGAGCCAGGGACAAGCACTGCCTGCTGCTTCTGGCCTCTGCCACCCCTTCGGTTGAGACTTTTGCCCGCTGTGCCTCAGACAAAACCCGCTTATTGGAACTTAAGCTCAGACCGGGTACGGCGGCTCTGCCCGCGACGCGCATCGTGGACATGCGCCGCGAACTGAGTGAGGGCCATGCGGCGCTCTTTTCCAGACCACTGTTGACAAGTCTTGAGCAATGTTTCAGGCAAGGGGAACAGGCGATGCTTTTTATCAACCGCCGCGGCTTCGCCGGTCTTTATCTCTGCCGCGCTTGTGGTTACAAGTCCAGCTGTCCGTCTTGTTCGGTAGCCTTGACTTATCACAAACAAGCATACGCGTCACAGGGGCGCCTGCTTTGCCATTACTGCGGTCATCTTGAAGCGGCTCCTACACGTTGCCCTGCCTGCGGTGAAGAAAAGATCCAGGCATACGGTTTGGGGACGCAGCAAGTGGAAAGCGCCATAAAAAACCTCTTCCCGGGACGAAAAGTACTGCGCATGGATCAGGATACGACTTTTGCGAAATTTGCGTTTAAAGAAATTCTGGACGCATTTAGAAATCATGAGGCGGATGTGCTGATAGGAACTCAGATGATCGCCAAGGGTCATGATATTCCCAATGTCACCCTGGTTGGCATTCTGGCCTGCGATCAACTGCTCAATGGCAATGACTACAAGGCCAACGAACGTGGTTTCCAACTCATCACACAAGCATCCGGCCGAGCGGGTCGTGGAAATCAGCCCGGCAAAGTGATACTGCAGAGCTTTGAGCCGGAGCACGCGACTCTGCAGGCTGCGGCCCGCCAGGATTACGCTTCATTTTATCAGCAGGAGATTGCTTTCAGGAAAGCGCTCCATTATCCTCCTTTTTTCTCAATTGCCCGTATCATCGTGAGCTGCGTGGACAGCCGATCGGCCAAGTCACAGGGTGAACACATCGAAATGCTGATTCGTACAGCGATGAAGGATCAAGAAAATTTACAGACTCTAAAAATATTTCCCCTGCAAGCGGCCTTTCCCGCGAGACTTTATGGAAAGTCACGTTTTCAGATTTTACTCAAATCTCAGGACGAAGCCGCCTTGTCATATATCTTGAGATTGGTCAGACAAATCCGCAGCAGCCCCGAGATATCACTGTCTTTAAGCCTCGACCCCGCTTAGAACAGAGCGTGTGCATAAATACTTCAGGACCAATAACGTGGCTAAGCTCTTGTGCCCGGGAAAATTTCACCGCTTGAGTGCAGCGGGTACTTTAGGATTGTCCAATTGGTCAATCACACGAAAAGCGCTTATAATGAAGAATCAATGAATCATATACAGGAGACAATATGGCAATCAGAAATATTTTACATGACGGTGACGAAACACTGAAAAAAACATCAAAACCGGTCAAGGAACTTACGACCAGAATACTCGAACAAATCTCGGATCTTGGTGAGACCTTGTACGCCGCCGGCAACGGCATAGGCCTCGCGGCCCCGCAAGTGGGCTTGCTGAAGCGCATCTTCGTCGTGGACATGCAGGATGAAAAGGGCTTACAGGTTTTTATCAATCCGGAAATAATTGCCGCGGAAGGTGAACAAACAGCGATGGAAGGCTGTTTGAGCATACCCGGAACTTTCGGACAGGTCTGTCGACCCGCGAAAATCAAAGTCAAAGCCATGAATGAAAAAGGTGAAGACTTCGAAGTGGAAGCCGAAGGTCTTTATGCCGTCTGCATTTGCCACGAAAACGATCACTTGAATGGTGTGCTTTTCACTGAAAAGGTGATCGGGGAGCTGGTTCATGAATAAGCTCAGCCTTGTTTACATGGGGACACCGGAGTTCGCGGTGAAACCACTGGAGGCTTTGCTGGCAGATGAGCGATTTGAGGTTTTGGCTGTTGTGAGTCAACCGGACAAAGCCCAGGGCAGACATAAAATATTTTTTCCTACACCCGTGAAGGCTGCGGCTGAGGCACATGGTATTCCGGTGTTTCAGCCTGAAAAATTAAAAGACGGTGTTTTGAAGGCCGAACTGGAAGCGCTGCAGCCTGATTTTATATTGACCTGCGCGTACGGCCGCATCTTGCCGCCCGACATCCTGCAGATTCCCAAGATCGAGGCTTTGAATTTACATGCTTCGCTATTACCCAGGTACCGTGGAGCCGCTCCGATTCAGTGGGCGCTTTTAAACGGTGACACAGAAAGCGGAGTGAGTCTGATGCGCATGGATGCGGAATTGGATCACGGGGCGATTTTTGCCCAACTGAGACTGCCGCTCGACGAGGCCATCAACGCGCTCGAACTGAGCGAAAAATTGGCTCAACTGTCCGCCCGGATCGCCGTCCAGATGATTCCGGTCATTGCCACCGGTGCGCTGCAGGGAAGTGAACAAGACCACAGTCTTGCCAGTTTCACCCGTATCCTGACGCGCGAGGATGGAGCAATCGATTGGCAAAACGAAGCAGCGCAGATTTCCAACCAGGTCAGGGCCTGCTACCCATGGCCCGGAACCTACAGTTATTTGAATGGGAAACGTTTGAAAATTCATCGCGCTGCGGTTTGTGATGCCGAACCATTGGCCGAAGCGCTGGAAATCAACGACGCTGACTTTCCGCCCGGGAAATTGATCAAGATGAATCACAAGCAGCTGCTGGTCGTCTGCGGTCGTGAGTCAAAATCGTTCTTGGAAGTGCTGGAACTACAGGCTGAAGGGGGCAAGCGGATGTCTTCTGTCGATTTCATGCTCCGCTTGACCGGCAGCGAGGTCTTGGGCATAAATGTCTAAAAAACGCTCCGTTCACTTTAAAACAGCTAAAAACGCTCGCGAGCTGGTACTGCAGGCACTGTTCAACACGGATGTGCACGCCTCCTACAGCGGCCTGACACTGTCTTCTTTACTCGAAAAATCGGTCTTGGAGCCTCGTGAACGGCGCCAGGCGACTGCTTTGTTCTATGGTACTTTGAGCCACCGGCTTGGGCTGGATCAGTGCATTCGAGCACGGAGCAGCAAGGCGCTTGCGGACCTGGATCCGCTTGTTCGGAACAGTTTGAGACTTGCGGCCTATCAAATTTATTTTTCACCCCACATTCCGGCCCGCGCCGCCGTGAATGCTGCTGTTGACATGGTGAAGCAATATGGTCATCAGGGCCTGGCTTCATACACCAACGCCGTGCTCAGAAATCTTTTACGCGACATTCCGCCTTATCCGCTCGAGGGAGCTGCCGCAGCTGCAGTCGTTCCGGAGCTTTTTGAGCTCATCAACGCTTTTTTAAAAGATGAACCGCTCTGCGCAGATGATGCGGATATTGCGGCTTATTGGCAAAACATCAACCGGGTTCGTGCGCTCAGCGTGCGGCTGCACCCAGCCCATCAAGACAAGTCACAACTGATGACAGAGCTAGCCGCAGCCGGAGTATCGGTGAAAGCGGCCGAATGGCCGGACGATGCCCTCGAATTGGAGCTGAACGGACAGCCGCTCACTGACCTAAAGGCCTGGGCGGACGGACGTATTATTGTGCAAGGCCGAGCGGCTCAGCTGCCTGCACTGCTGGCAGCTGAACAGCGAAAATCGAAGGTCCTGGATCTCTGCGCTGCCCCCGGGGGAAAAAGCCTGCAGCTGCATGATTTAGCCGATGGCCCCATCGATATTCTCGCCTTTGAATTGCATGAAGAACGTTTAACGCGAATGCGTGAAAATATGCAGCGCCTGGGCGTTACAGGTATTCGCATGGAGCATCGGGATGCGAGCTTGCCTTTGCCAAAAAAGGAGCTTGCCCAATTTGATCTGGTCTTGGCGGATGTACCATGCTCTTCCCTGGGCTTGATCGATCGCAAGCCTGAGCTGCGTTTCAGTGCGGATCACTGCAATGCTGATTTATTGGAGACACAAGCCGCGATTTTAAGGACTGCCGCCTCAGCTTTGAAAAGTGGCGGGGTCCTGATTTACAGCACCTGTACCTTAAATCCGGCTGAAAATCAGGCTCAAATCAAGCGTTTCCTGATCGAGCAGGCAGGTCAATTTGATTTGCTTCCGCTCGTGGGGCTTCCCGTAAACCTGCGTAAGAATGAATTTACGGCCGGACAATTGTCCGCGACACCAGGCTTGATCAATTTATATCCACACATTCATCATTGCGAAGCCTTTTTTATCGCACAAATGCAACGACATTAAGGAAATGAATATGGACGAAAGCAATAAAAAATTCATATACGACGCAACTGCAGAGGAAATTCAAGTTTTCTTAGAAAAAACAGGCCTGCCTGCGTATCGATTCAAGCAAGTCGAAAGCTGGCTCGACCGCGGTGTCGACTCGGTGGCTGCGATGAACAATTTGCCAAAGACTTTACGCGACGCACTGGCCGATGAGTACCGATTTTCTGCGATGGAATGTGTTCAGGAGCAGCTGTCTCAAGAGGATGGCACCCGAAAATTTGTCTTCCGTTTGGCGGATGGCAACATCGTTGAGTGCGTCTATATGGAGTATCACTACGGAGCATCGGTTTGTGTGTCTTCCCAGGCGGGCTGTCGTATGGGCTGCTCGTTTTGCGCATCGACAAAGGCCGGTTTTGCCAGAAACCTGAGCAGCGGGGAAATGCTGGCCCAAGTACAAGCCATCGCTGCGGTCGTGCCCAGGCGCATCAGCCATGTGGTTGTGATGGGCATTGGCGAGCCCTTTGAAAACTACGACAACTTAATGACGTTCTTACATGCCCTGCACAAACCTTCATCTTTCAATATCAGCTACCGAAGCATGACCGTTTCATCTTGCGGACTCATACCTGAAATGCTAAAATTCTCAAATGAACGTTTGCCTGTAACTTTAGCGGTTTCTTTGCACGCGGCGAATGATGATTTAAGACAGAGCCTTATGCCGATTGCCAGGCGCTATCCGCTCAAGGACCTGATTGCGGCCTGCCGGGTTTACACGGAAAGAACCAAACGGCGCATCAGTTTTGAATATGCTTTGTTCAAGGATGTCAATGACAGCCCTGCCCATGCGAAGGAATTGGCTAATTTACTAAAATCCATGCTTTGCCATGTCAATCTGATTCCGGCGAATCCGTTTCCGGGCAGCGCTTACAAAACCAGTGACATGAGGACGATCAAGGAGTTTCAAAAAATTCTCGATGACGCTCACATACCCTGCAGTGTGCGCAGATCCCTGGGTAGAGATATCATGGCCGCCTGCGGGCAATTAAGGAGAAGAATGGAAGAATGATTGCGGCAATCGATTTTGCAGCAGGGACCGACGTAGGTCTGAAAAGACAAAACAACGAAGATTCTTACGTTGTTTTGGCCGGTTCTGAACGCAATTCTTTTGTTGTTATCCTGGCTGACGGAATGGGTGGGCATCAAAAGGGTGAAGTTGCTTCCAGTACAGCCGTGCAATATGTGTCCGCTGCTCTGGCGAGGCAGATCAACATGAACATGGACTCGGTCCAGATGAGGAAAACCGTCGCGGAAATCGTCGAAAAATCCAATGTAAAGGTCTATCTACAGTCGCTGGAATCAAAAGACCACCGAGGCATGGGCACAACGCTGACCGTCGCGGTCATCAATCGTGATAGAATGGTCATCGGACACATCGGAGACTGCCGCTCTTACGTGCTGAGGGGCGATAAATTGCTTCAGCTCACCACCGATCACACCCTGGTGCAGGTTTTGGTTGATCGTGGAGATTTAAGCGTTGAAGCGGCGCGTCAACATAAACGAAAAAACGTGGTGACCAGAGCTTTGGGCTCACGCGACTACGTGAAAGCAGATATTATTGATTTTCAGCTACAGAAGGGTGATAAACTGCTGTTTTGCTCTGATGGCCTGCATGATTATGTGGAAGAAAATGAGTTTAAGAAAATATTGAAACAAGAACACAATCCTCGTGAGACAGTGATAAAATTGATCAAGCTTGCGAACGACACGGCCGGCATGGATAATGTGACCGTGATTGTCGGTATTGTGAGCTAAAGGGTAGTGAGGTACCAAATGAACGGACAAGTTCAATACGGTTTGTCAAATGGCGTGGTTTTAGGCCAACGCTTCAAAATAATGCGCATTTTGGGTCAGGGGGGCATGGCCTACGTTTATTTGGCCCAGGACTTAAAAACCGGTCGCAAGGTCGCGGTCAAAGTACTTAAAGAAGAACTCTCCAACGATGATGAATTCGTGCAGCGTTTTGACACCGAAGCCAAGGCCGCTTCGAGTCTCAATCACCCTAACATTGTTAAAGTACTGGGCGTAGGTGAAGAAAACGGCATGCGCTACATGATTCAAGAATATATCGAAGGAACCAGCCTTAAAGATATGATCGACCATTATGGAAGACTAGACTGGCGGGTCGCTGTTCCGATCGGTATGCAAGTCGCTCTGGCTTTGGAACATGCCCACGAGGCCGGGGTTGTCCATCGTGACATCAAACCGCATAACATCCTGATCACACCTGAACGTACTGCCATGGTAACTGATTTCGGTATCGCGCGGGCGAGCACATCAAACACGATTACCCTCGCCGGTGGCAACGCCATGGGTTCTGTTCACTACTTTTCCCCAGAACAAGCCCGTGGGGGACTTGTCGGCGAGAGCGCCGACTTGTATTCCCTGGGTATTTTGTTCTATGAAATGCTCACCGGGGACGTGCCTTTTGATGGCGAAACTTCGGTCGCTGTTGCAATCAAACATTTGCAGGAACAAGCGACGCCTCCATACCAGCTGGACAGAAACATACCTAAAGGCTTAAGTGACATTGTGATGAAGTGCATCCAAAAAAGCCCCAGGCAGCGTTACAGCAGCGCCCGTGCATTAATCGACGAACTGGATGCGTTTTTGATCGACCCCAACGGAGTATACGGTGTTGTGGCCGAAAGCATCGACCCGGCTGAACCGACCACCTCGATGCAAGGCCTTCGCTCCGATGCGCACTATGACAAAATTCACATGATGGAACAACAGATACGTGAACGGAGGAAGTCTCGCCGCCGTGAGATTGCCATAGTTGTGACTGTCCTCCTGATTGGAATCGCGGTAGTTTTAGCCATTGCTTCCAATATATTGAAAACCTTCCAGCCTGATAATGAGCCAAGCGTCAAAGAGATGTATACCCTCGAAAATTATGTCAATTTGAACTACGATGATGTCGCCAGAAAGTTTGATGCGGATGGATTTACTGCCTTTGAACCCAAGTTTGTGGCCAGCTCTGACTTTCCCGCGGGAATTATCATCAGCCAGGACCCGCAGGAGGGGACAGCGCTAAACCCCAGCGGCATCAACAACCTCATTTTGACCGTCAGTAAAGGCAGCGACACTTTGGTCTTGCCAAATTATGCAGGACAAGAGTTTTTTACAGCCCAAAAATCGATCGAAGCTGAAAATGGCTGGGTAGCTGTTGTTAAGTGGGAAAACAACTCCGACGTGACCGCCAATCAAGTCATCAGAACTGAGCCTCCCCAAGGAAGTGTGGTACCTGAAGGCAGCACCATTTATTTGATCGTCAGCCAAGGAAGAGAAGATGTACTCCTGCCCGACCTCACCGATGAACGATACAAAAGCGCGGCTGATTTATTGACCACACTTGGACTTAAACCTGTTAAAAGTCTACGTTCAGCGCTCAGCAATCCCCCCGATGACAGTCTGTACGTTATCGCAACCTCACCTGTAGCGGGCACCAAGGTTCAATATGGTACCCCCGTAACTTTGATTGTCGCTACCTGGGGCGATATCCATCCCAGTCCGACGCCTACACCGACTCCAACACCGACACCGACACCGACACCGACGCCCAGTCCGTCACCGTCGCCGTCGCCGACACCGATCCCGCCGACTACAACAACGACTGCTGCACCTCCACCAACGACCACGACTGCAGCGCCTCCCCCCACGCCCGCCGCACCGCCCCCCGAAGAGACAACGAAGAAAAATGGCTGATGCTGAAATCCAAGCACGCGTCATACGTGCCGTAGGCGGGCTTTATACACTGCTTGATGAAGCAGGTGAAACCTACATCGCCAAACCACGTGGTATCTTCAGAAAAACACAGTTTCAAGTTCTGCCCGGAGATTCAGTCACGCTGGGTCCATCCGGTGATGTAGATATTCCATGGCGCATCGATATCGTTGATAAACGTAAAAATCTATTGCTGAGGCCGCCTATGGCCAATCTGGATTTCCTTTTTATCGTTTTGGCACGCAGTAAACCTGAGCCGGATTTCATATTTCTGGACAAAATGTTGGCTTATGCAGCGAGTCTTGGAATTGACACTTGCATCGTCATCACGAAAACTGATCTTCAGCAAGACGCCGAAACTGACCGATACATTAAGACACAAATCCAGGCCTACCGAGAAGCTGAATTTACAGTGCTCGAAAGCAGCCAGGATGACCTGGGCAAAAGCGTCGGCCGTTTTGCCGAAACTCAGCTAAGAAACAAAATCTGGGCTTTGGCCGGTCCGTCCGGGGTCGGTAAATCAAGCCTCGTTAACGCCCTCATGGATGAGAAACACATGGACACCGGTGCAATCAGTGTCCGTATGGGCCGAGGCAAGCATACCACCAGGCACGTTGAACTTATCCCATATAAAGGTGGTTTCATGGTTGACACTCCCGGTTTCTCGGCTCTGGAAGTCGGAACGCTGGTTTTGAGCGGTACGGATCTTGATGCGGCCTTCCCGGACTTCGCGGTGCGTCGGGGACAGTGCCGTTTTGCAGATTGTAAACATCGTCACGAGCCCGGCTGCGCGCTGAAAGAAGCGGTCAACGCAAAGCCCTTGCAAGAAGGTCGTTTCGCTCGTTATGCTATACTATTGGAACAAATTGAAACCGCAGAAGCACTTAGAAAAGAGGGTAAAAAGTAGTTTATGAAATTTCCGGTGTATGATCCCCAGAACCCTTGTGCCTTAATCGCGCCATCCATTCTCTCAGCCGATGCGGCTAATCTGGGTCGCGATGTCGCCCTCGTTTCAGAAGTCTGCGACTCGCTGCATGTTGACGTTATGGACGGTCATTTTGTGCCCAATATCAGTTTCGGACTGCCAGTTTTGAAAGCCATCAAAAATTACAGCAAGGTTCCTTTTGATGTCCACCTCATGATTTCAAATCCGGATGAATACGTGGAGGCTTTTGCCCTGGCCGGTGCCGATCTCCTGACGGTACATGTAGAAACCTGCCCACATCTTCACAGAGTGGTTCAGGACATTCGCGCTCACGACATGGGTGTGGGGGTGACACTCAATCCCGCGACTCCGCTGAGCACACTGGATGAAATTCTTCCCTACGTCGACCTTGTTTTGATTATGTCGGTCAACCCCGGTTTTGGTGGACAATCGTACATCCCGACCATGACGGACAAGATCAGACGCCTCAGAAATACCCTGAACGAACGCGGACTCAATGTGCACATTCAAGTGGATGGCGGCGTGACTCTGGAAAATGCGTCGGAAATTATTGGGGCAGGTGCCAGCGTATTGGTCGCAGGCAGCGCGATTTTTAATTCCTCCGATCCACAAGAAAGCATTCGACGCTTTAAAGTATGCAAGCCCTAGTCTTTCTGGGCGGGAGCATTCACGCGACTGCATTAAGCACTTTGTTAATAGAGCGCCTAAAAAACCAAGCCGAGGGACCTTTGCGTTGTTTTGCCGCGGATCAAGGCGCGGCGACTGCTTTGGAATTTCACATCGTGCCTGATTTGCTTCTGGGCGATTTTGATTCTTTGGACCCGGAGATACCGGCGCAACTCGAGCGTATGGGCTCAGTTGTCAAACAATTCCCCGAGCGCAAGAACGCCACAGACGGTGAATTGGTGATTGACGAAGTACTGGCCTCCGGATGCAGTACCGCCTTGCTGTTTACTGCCTTAGGCCCGGAACGGCCGGATCACATGCTGATGAACATCGAACTGCTTTTACGACTCAAGCGTGCCGGCATAGATGCCGCTTTGAGCGATGGTTACAGCCTGCTCGTCGCGCTTTACGGGAATGAGAAAAAGACCTTGCATTTTTCAGACGAATTTTTTTATTGCCCCTATGTTTCTTTTATGTCTTATGGCCAATCCTTGGAAAACCTTCATTACGAGGGCCTCTCTTATCCTATTAAGCAAACCGTCTTGCGAGGCAGCTCAATAGGGATAAGTAATTATCCGGCTTACTTTGATCAAGTGAGTAAAGCTGAATTTGAAGAAAAGAAAAACGAAGGCTGGTCCTTCGCTTTCTCAATGACAGCTGGTGAAGGGCTCTTAACCATTACTCCCCAGGACTAATTAGCAGCATTGACTTTGGACCATTCGGCCATTGCAGTTTTGAACGCCGCAGCTGAGCCTTCTATATTGGACCAGGGCACGCTGGTCGAAAGGCGCATGTGCCCCGGAGCCCCGAACGCCGTTCCGGGGACCGCCAAGATGTTGAATTTGGCTAAAAAACTCACGAATGCCCTGTCATCCGCAGTAGGTGTTTTGGGAAATAGATAAAAACTGCCTTCGGGTTTGTGACAGACGATACCGGCCAGGTTCAAAATCTCACACAGTCTATCCAGTCGGTTTTCATACGCAGCCACCGGGCATACCAGTTTATCAACATTCAAGATGACTTGCTGCCACAACGCCGGAGCATTGACAAAACCCAGACTGCGATTCAAAAAGACCAATGCGCCGCAGAGTCTTTCGTAGTCTTCACATTCCGGTGAAACAGCCACATAACCGATTCGTTCTCCGGGCAGGGAATACGCTTTTGACCAGGAATATACTCGAATACCGTTGGCAAAATGACGCAAGGGTGACGGGGTCAGCATGCCATTAAAAATTATTTCGGCGTAAGGTTCATCCGCGATAACATAAATGCTTTGGTTTTGAGCTAGTAAAAGCGCGTTGAGCCTGTCCAGATCCGCCGCAGGATAGACTCTGCCGCAGGGATTATTGGGTGAATTCAATATAATAGCCTTTGTTTTGTCGTTGAGCGCAGCGGACAATTGGTCGAAGTCGATCATAAAATCAGTCGCAGAACAATCCACTATGCGGGCCACACCGCCGCAGTGCTTGATGTATGTCAAATATTCCGGAAAATAGGGGGTCAAGACTAAAACTTCATCACCCGGGTCGAGCAGTGCCTTCAAGGTTACGTTCAGGGCACCTGCGGCACCAACGGTCATAACGATGCCCGCTGCTTCGATGGATTTCCCGCTGAATCCGCTTTCCTGCCCGGCGATTTTTTCTCTGAGTTTCGCATAACCCGCGTTGGCCATATAGGCGTGATCATTGTTGTCTGCTGCTGCTTTGACCGCCGCAGCGATTTCAGGAGGAGCGGGCAGGTCAGGGTTACCCAGGCTGAAATCATATACATTTTCGGCGCCGAATTCCGCCCGCAGACGTTGACCTTTTTCAAACATTTCGCGAATTAAAGAAGAACCCGAAAGTTCTGCAGCGACATCTTTTGCAATCATAATTGACTCCTTGTATATTAAAGTCCGTCAGGGTCGTGGTACCTTGTCGGCATTTCTTTT
>CAYNZF010000010.1:0-39533 GCA_964401615.1 uncultured Oscillospiraceae bacterium | reverse complement strand
TAAAAGAAATGCCGACAAGGTACCACGACCCTGACGGACTTTAATATACAAGGAGGAAGCAATCGTGAAAGTAGATATTATCGGAGCCGGGGGGATCGCCCAGAAAATGGCCGAAACCCTCATCCAAATGGACGATCTTGAAGCTTATGCCATTGCCTCACGCAGCCCTGAACGGGCGAGAGCTTTTGCCAAACAATATGGATTCGAAAAAGCCTATGATTCTTATGAAGACCTGGTCAGTGACCCGGAAGTTGATCTGGTCTACATCGCCACCCCGCACTCGCACCATTACGAACAGGCCAAATTGAGTCTCGAGCACGGGAAGCCGGTGCTTTGCGAAAAAGCCTTCATGTCCAACGCGCAGCAGGCCAAAGAGATCATCGCTCTGGGCCGGAGTAAACGCTTGCTGGTGGCGGAGGCCCTGTGGACGCGGTATATGCCGTCCCGCACGATGATCAATGAGATCATCGCGGAAGGCCTGATCGGTAAAGCCAGTTCTCTGACGGCCAATCTCGGCTACGTGGTGGGGCATGTCAAACGCTTGACGGATTTGAGTCTGGCGGGTGGCGCCCTTTTGGACTTGTCCGTGTACCCGCTCAATTTTGCCATGATGGTCTTTGGTGAGGACTTCGACAGTGTGGCCGGTGAAGCGTTTATAACGGAAACGGGTGTCGATGCCATGAATTCCATCACGCTTAAGTGGAGAGACGGACGCATGGCCGTGCTTCATGCCAACATGACGGCCTTGACGGATCGGCTGGGGGCAGTTTTCGGGGACAGAGGCTTCCTGGAGGTCCAAAACATCAATAACTGTGAAGAAATCAGAGTTTACAATCTGGAACGGAAGCTGATCAAACGTATTGAGGTGCCTCAACAGCTTACCGGCTACGAGTACCAGCTGGAAGCTTGTCGCAAGGCGATTCTGGCCGGCGAAGTGGAATGTGCCGAAATGCCGCATCGCAGCATCATCACAGTGATGGAGACGATGGACCTCTTACGCGAGCGCTGGGGAATCAGATTTCCCTGGGAATAAAACCCTCAAATTGCCGGTCGTGCACGGGAGATGGCGGCGTTCAAGGAGAAGCCCTTTTCGCGCAAAATGTTTTGTGTATAATGTCTTCGTTGTATCGGAGCGACAAATCGGAAGAAGGAAATTGCGAATCGCAGCACATGAGCAATAAATTGATCAAAAACAAACTGAGCCATCGACTGCGCCTGGCGTTTACCCTCCTGGTGGCCAAGGCGGCCACGCGCGGCATGCGCCTTTTGGGACGAAAAGCGACCTTTTTGCCCGGGGTGATCGCGCGTAAACTGTATCCTGATTTTTTAGCTTACATACGATATCCTGAAACGGTGGTCTGTGTGACCGGGACGAACGGGAAAACCACGGTTTGTAACTTGCTCAGTGACGCTTTGAGTGCGCGCGGCATACCTCTGATGAACAATACCTATGGTTCCAATACGGTCGACGGCATCATGAGCGCAGTCGTCCAGAACGTCGATTGGCGCGGCCGGGCCCGCGCGAACTACGCGATCCTGGAAATTGACGAACTGAGTTCAAGACGGATTTTTCCCTATCTGACGCCGGATTATCTCTTGATCACCAATCTGTTTCGCGATTCCTACAATCGCAACGCGCATGCGGACTTCATCGCTGCGGTACTCGAGGAAAATATTTCCGACGATACCACGCTCATCCTCAACGCGGAGGACTTGCTCAGCAGCGAACTTAAGCCCGGCTGCAAACGCGTTTATTTTGCCATTGACCGCGGCTTTCACAGTGGCGAGACCGCGCCCAGTCTGGTTTGTGATGTGCGCAATTGCCCGAAATGCGGCCATGAACTGGCCAAAGATCTGATCCGCTACCACCATATCGGTTATTTTCACTGCCCGAGCTGCGGATTTCAGAATCGGGAGGCGAAGTATCTGCTGAATCATATAGACATGGAAGCTGAGCGGCTCAGGATCAAAGAAGCCGATATGGAATATGATTACCACCTGATCAGTAAAAACATCATTGACGCCTACAACAGCCTGGCAGCCATCAGTATGCTGCGGGAACTGGGCTGGACGAGAGAAGACATCGCGGAGGTCTGGAAAAAGCAGGAAGTCGTGAAATCACGCTACGACGAAAGACGCCTCGGTGAGATTCCCCTGGACGTGATGCTGGCCAAAGCCCTGAACCCCATTTCGGCTTCACGAGTCTTCGACTATGTCCGCAGGCAAAACGGCCGGAAGCTGGTCGTCCTATTCAATACTTACATGTTGAAAGATGACCTCAACAACGAGAATACCGGCTGGCTCTACGACATCGACTGCGAGCTGCTGAATGATCCGCTGATCGTCCGGATCGTGATTGGTGCCCGACGGGCTTACGACTACAAGCTGCGTTTGGAACTGGCCGGGATCGAGCCTGAAAAAATCAAGGTTTACGAAACGCTGGACGTGCCGGTTGACGACATTTCTCTTGAAGACATCGACCGTGTCAGTGTTTTTCACGACATCAACAATATGGCTGAAACAAACGCGTTTATCGCGCGTTTGGAGGCTGCACACTTGAAAAGGGGTGAGTCCCGATGACGATTGAGCTGCTCTACCCGGAAATCGCGGATCTCTACGGCGAACACGGCAGCTTTATGCTGCTGCGCCGGATCTTTCACGATGAACGGATCATCGAAACGCAGCAGGAAGAACGCCCCTATTTCGCAGATCATCCGGTCGACCTGCTCTACCTCGGCCCCTCAAGCGAACGCCATCAGGCCGTGATCATCGAAAAATTAAGGCCTTACAAAGAGCGGCTGCAGGAGCTGATCGCAGACGACTGCCATATGCTGTTCATCGGCAACGCGCTTGAAATTCTGGGCGAGTACATCGAGACAGACAAGGGCCGTAAGATCCCCTGCCTCAATTTGTACCCCTTCCATGCGATTCAAAACTTCAAAGAGCGGCTCAACTCAGAATACCTCGGCGAGGCACAGGGTAAATGGAAGAACGAACACAAGCTCCTGGGCTTTAAAACCCAATTCACGGTCTGCCACGGTGCGGACGCGGACTTTGCTTTTGCCAGGAATCTGCGTGGGATGGGCATGGACCGCGAGGCGAATTTCGAAGGGCTGATGGACCGCAATTTGATCGCGACTTATCTGCTGGGGCCGTTTTTACTTATGAACCCCTATTTTTTGAGGGACTGGCTGGACAGCATGGGTGAAAAAGAGCGGGCGATCCCGTTTTTTGAGGACATGCTCGTGGCCTACGAACGGCGTCTGCGTGATTTTTTGAACCCCAAAACCTATCTTGCTTAGCTGATTTGTGAGCTGAGCCGCAGTTTAATAAATAAGATTATGCTATACTTTCTCTGAATATTTCAAAATTTTGAAAGGCGTCGTTTTGCCATGGATAATCCCAATCTCATAGACCAGATATATGAACTGGAGGCCAGCTGTGCCGCGATTGTGGCAGAGGCCAGAGAACGCGCGGCCGGAATGGAAATTTTCGCAAAACAGGAAGCGGAGAAAGCCATGCTTGCCGCCACGAATGAAATTTACGAAGCTAAAAAATTATCGACTGCCGAAAGAGCCAGGCTCAGCTCTGAAAAGCTCCATGCAGACAGCCTGAAAAAGCAGACGAGCGTGCACGAGGCGCTAAAAGAGGCGAGGGCTCACAAGGCTCTGGCCGTGGCCGCGCTGGTCGAAAGGACTTTGGGTTAAGCTATGGCGATCGTTAAACTTGACAAGCTTAGTCTGGTCGGCCTGGCGGATGAAAAAACCAAGCTGATCACCGCACTGAGTAAATTGGGTGCCGTCTCGGTCGAACAGGACCCTGAAGCTGAAAGCCAGCTGGCGGATCTGTCAGCCGGCATGGTTCAAACAGGGGTGCTTTCATCTACTTTCAAACCGGAAAACAGAAATATATATTTTCAAGGCGAAAGCGGCGAAAAATGGTTTGGTGAACGTTTTGAAGCGGCCATCACCGAACTTTCCGGAGGCGGAAACAGGACCAAATTACTGGCCAGACTCGGAGCCGCCGAATATAAAAAGATCCAGGTCGAACTGACCAGGCGCATGCACGCGCTGGCAGCCGGTGTAGTCACAGCCCAATCTTTCAGTGTTGATAAAAAACCGATGTTTACGGTCAGACGTGAAGTCAAGTCGGCCGACTTTGTCGCGGCGGGCGAGCGCCAGCATGAAATTTTCAGCACCCTCGTAAAGCTCGAGGAAAATCGCACCGCTGAACAGAAATTGTTTAACCGCCGTGCTGCGCTGGTGAGCCAGATTCAGCTGATCAAACCCTGGGAAACGGTCGTTTTGCCCGTTGATCGGGGCGAAAAATCACTGAAGCTGATGCATACTTATTCAGGCTCCGTGTCGGACAAAAACGACAACGTCACCGTGCTTAAAGCCGCCATATCCGATGCCACCAATGGCAACTATGCGGTCCAGATCCTGGCGAAAAGCAACGAACAGGCCGCTCTCCTGATCGTGGTGCGAAAATCCGATGAAGCCATGGTGGACAGAGTACTGCGAAACCATGAATTTGCCGCTTTGCCGAAGCTGCCGATCGAAATGGGCGAAGACTACGGCAGAGCCATAAAAAAATGGAACAGTGAACTGACTGCTTTGGAAACTGAGGAAAGACTTTTACAGGAAGAGGCTAAAAAGCTGAGCCATTCCAAGGCGGATTTTGAATTGCTCTACGACTATTACTTAACGGCGGAAAGCAAACTGGACGCCATGCAGCGCTTGTTGAACACCGGCCGCCTTTTTGTTTTGCAAGGTTATGTTCCTCACGCGATGTCGGCGGGTTTAAAAACCGCGATTGAAGAAAAATACGCGGTGGCTATCGAAGTGAGCCCGATTCCCAAAGACGAAGCGCACCCGATCGCGCTTAAAAACAGCCGCATGGTGCGCCCCTACGAGGCGATCGTGGAGATGTTCAGTCTGCCCGGCGCGACCTCCGATGTTGACCCTTCACCCGTGATGGCTCCCTTTTACGCCTTCTTTTTCGGCATCATGCTGAGCGATGCCGGCTACGGTCTGCTCCTGCTTATTCTCAGTGCACTGCTGGTTTATAAAGTAAAAGTTGAAGGCAATATGCGCCGCATGTGTCTGATGTTCATGCAAGGCAGCGTCTCGGCCATCATTTTCGGTCTTTTGTTCGGTTCGTTTTTTGGAAACATGCTGTCCTCCGTCTCAAACAATCGCATCAATTTCCCGCGGCTCTGGTTTGATCCGGTCGAAGATCCGGTGACCCTTATGATTGCCAGCGTTGTTTTTGGCGCGGTGCATTTGTTCGCCGGTCTGGCGGTCAAGTTTTATAATCTCTGGCGCCTTGGAAAACCCTATGAGGCGGTCGTTGAAACGGTGCCCTGGTTTTTGATTATTGTAGGCATCGCGCTTTTCGCTCTGGGTTTCACCTTTGGCCAATACATGGCGATTCTGGGCGCGGTCATGATTGTGTTTTTTTCAGCCAAAGGGGTACGCAACCCCGTCAAACGCGTGTTTTCCGGTCTGGGAACCTTGTATGGAATCACCAGTTACCTGGGTGACCTGCTTTCCTACACACGTATCCTGGCTTTGACCTTAGCCACCTCGGTCATCGCCATGGTCGTGAACATTCTGGCTGGTTTGATGAGCTCTTCGATCATCGGAATCGTTTTCAGTATCGTCGTGCTCATATTCGGACATGCCTTAAACCTGGCACTCTCGGGTTTGTCGGCCTATGTGCATACCACGCGTCTACAATACGTGGAATTTTTCGGTAAATTCTACGAGGGGGGAGGCGTTGCCTTTCAGCCCTTGACACAGAAGACGAAATTCACCCGGGTGATCAATCGCTGAACCGGCAGACCGCCCGGCTGAGCCGGCATAAATTGGATTTAACAGCTTTGCAGCAGAACCGGAAGCGCTGATCGCTGATAGATTATAAAAAAACAAACAATAAGACAGGTTCTTTTAGGAGGAATAAGATGGAGATTTTGGAACAGATTTTTACAGGCGCTAACTTTGCATTGCTCGGCGGTGTGCTGGCCGCGGTTTTTGCGGGCATGGGCTCGGCCAAGGCCGTCGGTCATGTGGGCTCAGTCGTCACCGGCGTGTTATCGGAAAAACCCGAACTTTTCGGTAAGCTTCTGATACTCCAGGCCTTGCCCGGAACACAGGGTATTTATGGACTTCTGGTCTGGTTTTTTATCATGCTGAATGCCGGCTTTCTGGACGGTTCTGCGGGTAACCTGACCATGACGCAAGGCGCGCTGTACTTTGCCGCTTGCTTGCCGATGATGGCCGTGGGCTACTTTTCAGCCATTCACCAGGGCAATGTCGCTGCGAACGGTGCTCTGATGGTCGCCAAGAAACCTGATGAACAATCCAAGCCGCTCATCCTGGCCGCGATGGTTGAAACCTACGCGATTCTGGCCTTGCTTGCTTCTGTCTTATCGATTCTTAACGTAAAGTGAGAATTTTTAAGGTTGAAGGTTGAGGAGATCAGGCATGGATGGCTTTGAAAAACTAAAAGAAACACTGCTCAAGTCCGCTCAGGGAGAAGCTGAAGCAATTCTCGCTTCCGCGACGGCTGCGGTTGCGGTCATCGGAAAACAAAGTGCTGATGAGATCTGGCTGCTGAAAGAAAAAGCGGCCAAAGAGCAATCAGCGCTGGAGGAAGCCAGCCGGCGCCGCGACGCGGCGATGGCTGCTTTGGAGAGCCGCCGCTCGGACCTGAACGCGCGTCAGGAACTGTTGGACGAAGTGATGAGCGAAACGTTACAGGAACTGCGCACTTTGCCCGCTGACAGGAAAGAAGCCTACTACAAGAAGCTGATCAGCGAATGTGCCGGTCCCGAAACTAAAATCATCTCAGCCGCCGCGGATCTGAACATCGTTGAAGCGGCCCTGAAAGCGCTGAATATCCAAATGCCGGTCGAAACAGACGAAAAACTTGCCGGAGGCTTGATCTTCAAGTCCGAACGGATATGGGAAGACCGCAGTTTCGAAAGCACATTGAGAACGAGACGCGATGAGTTTATCGAAATCGCCGCAAGTATTTTATTTAAAAAGGAGAGCCAGCTTGATTCAGAGTGACGCATTCAAGAGATACGCCAGGCGTTTATCAACGATGCTGCTTGATCCCGAATTCGCGTTCGCGACGGGACGTGTCAAGGTGCTCGAAGAACGCTTGCTTACTTTTGCCAAGCTTGAAGAGCTCGCTAAACCGGATTATGGTTTGGATCAGCTCGACGCGGCCCTTACCGACGCCGCTTATCCGCAGGCCGAGACTTTGGGTAAACGCATCTCAGCCGGGGCAGCCGAAAACGATGCTTTGCTCAAGGAACTGACTCAAGACGGGCCTTTGGCGGCGGGTTTGCTTTTACAGAGCGACATGCATAACTTAAAAGTGATGCTGAAATATCTGAAAGAAGTGAACAGCAAGGCGCGTAAACAGGGTCAGGCCTTTGATTCAGGTAAAACAGATGAAAAAACCGCTGCTCTGCCTCCTGCGGTCGCCGATCTGGTTTTCAGAGAAGCCATGATCCCGCCGCTCGTGCTGTGGGAAGGCCTGCGCAGGGACCTGGCCGGCGGGCCGGCTGCATACGGACAAAATCAAACGCTTCTGGATGTGGCCAGAGAAGACATGAAGCATTGGGCGACCGATTACAGACCCGCGGCCATGGACATGCGTATCGACCAGGCCTGGTTTGAACAACTGGGTTTGCTTGCCGAGCGAGAAGCCAAACGCAATGTGGGAAAATTTCTGCTGCTTTACCGTGAAATGCTGGCCGATCTGGCGAACCTCCAGAGCGGGGCGCGCCTGCTGCGCATGCACGGCGCAATGAACACGTATCAAGACTCTTTTGTCGCGGGTGGCACTGTAAGCTGGGAAGAGGCTTACAAAGCCCATATGAACGGGATCTTGGGCTTTAAACTTGCTTTTAAGCAGAGCGCCGCGGCACCACTTTTGCCCTATTTGGATGACTTCGTCAAAGGTAAAAATATCTATGACTTTGGCCGTGTGATGACGGAGATCAGGCTTGAGTTCGCCCGTTTTGGCCTGGCGGCGGGCAACGGTATCCCGCAAGTGGCCGGCTACTGGTTAGCCAGGCGTCTGGAAGCCCAAAATTTAAGAATCATTTTAGCGGGTAAAACCAATCGCAGCCAGGAAAAACGCAGCCTGGCTTTGCTGCGCGACACCTACAGGAGGGGACGGGGATGAGTGAAGTGAAACGCGTCGCCGTTGTCGGTGATTTAGGCAGCATTATCGGTTTCAGAGGGATGTCGATGGAGACTTTTGCCGTCAGTGATAAAGCGGAAACCATTGATGCGCTGAAACATTTGATCACGAGTGAAGGCTATGCCGTCATCTATATTACGGAACAGGTCGCGCATGACGCGGATGAAATAATAAAGAGTGTTCGTTTTCAAGCCTTGCCGGCCATTGTGACGATTCCGCAGGCAGGAGAATTCCGGGGCCTCGGTAAAATGGTCATCAAGGACGCAGTGAAGAAAGCCATCGGATTTAATATTCTTGGTGACTGGGACAAGCAATATGAGGACGAGCTTCAAGACTGAACTACCGGTACCGCCCAACGACTGAACGGCCGGGGAGCGGTGGCCGCCGATAAACGACAGAAGATAGATGAATGAGGAATTTCAATGATGAAAAAACAAAGCGAAGGTAGAATACTCAAGGTTTCAGGACCATTGGTTGTCGCTGAAGGCATGCGGGATGTTCAAATGTTTGACGTGGTGCGTGTTTCGGATCAACGTTTGATCGGTGAAGTCATCGAAGTGCACGGCGACCGGGCCTCCATTCAGGTTTACGAAGAAACCGCCGGTCTCGGACCGGGTGAGCCCGTGGTTTCGGCAGGCTACCCGCTTTCCGTTGAACTGGCCCCGGGCCTGATGGGTAATATTTTTGACGGTATCGAACGCCCCCTGGAGGTTTTGTATGCCCGTACGGGCCCCAACATCCCCCGCGGTGTGGAAGTACAAAGCTTGGACCATGAGAAAAAATGGCTGTTTACCCCTTCGTTGAACATAGGGGATACTGTAATGGCCGGCGACATTCTCGGTACGGTTCAAGAAACCTCCCTGATCTCGCATAAAATCATGGTCCCTCCCACTTTCAAGGGCAAAGGCAAGCTCAGTTCATTAGCCGCGGCAGCCGAATACACCATCGATGAGACCATCGCGGAAATTACCACCGCAGCGGGTGATCCGGTGGCTGTCGCGATGCTGCAGCGCTGGCCCGTGCGCGTCGCCAGGCCCCATGCAGGTAAACAAGCGCCCCAGGAGCCCTTGCTGACCGGTCAGCGCGTCATCGACACCTTTTTCCCCATCACCAAAGGCGGAACCGCCGCGGTCCCCGGCCCTTTCGGCAGCGGTAAGACCGTCATCCAGCATCAGCTGGCCAAATGGGCCGCCTCTGATATCGTCGTCTACATCGGCTGCGGTGAACGCGGCAATGAAATGACGGACGTCCTGGGCGAATTCCCTGCCCTCAAAGACCCGAAAACCGGAAAATCCTTGATGGAGCGCACCATCCTCATCGCCAATACTTCAGACATGCCCGTGGCAGCCCGTGAAGCCTCCATCTATACCGGTATCACGATTGCGGAATATTATCGCGACATGGGTTACTCGGTCTCCATCATGGCCGATTCGACCTCACGCTGGGCTGAAGCCCTCCGTGAAATGTCCGGCCGTTTGGAAGAAATGCCCGGTGAAGAAGGCTACCCGGCTTACCTTGGTTCCCGTCTGGCCCACTTCTATGAGCGCGCCGGCATGGTGACCTGCCTCGGCCAAGACCAGCGTGAAGGCGTCCTGACGGCTATCGGAGCGGTTTCTCCTCCCGGTGGTGACATGTCCGACCCCGTCGTCCAGGCTACCTTGCGCATCGTCAAAGTCTTCTGGTCGCTCGACTCCGCTCTGGCTTACAAGCGCCATTTCCCGGCCGTCAACTGGCTCAATTCATATTCACTCTACCTAGACAAAGTACTCGACTGGATGGATCAGAATGTTTCACCCGAGTGGTCCAAACTGCGCCAGCAGGCCATGGCCCTGCTGAAAGAGGAAGCCTCACTGGAAGAAATTGTCAAATTAGTCGGTCTCGACACCCTGTCGGTCCAGGACCGTTTGAAACTCGAAGCGTCCCGCTCACTGCGCGAAGACTTCCTCCATCAGAATTCCTTTGACGAGATTGACACGTTTACCCCTTTGCTTAAGCAGCAACGAATGATGCAGCTGATTTTGCACTACTATGATTTAGCCTCGTCCGCCCTGCGCGCAGGCGTTCAGTTTGAACGACTGCTTGGCCTGCCCATCATGGAGCAAGTCGGCCGCTATAAATACACCAAAGAAGAACAAGTAGAAAACAAGTTCGCAGAGCTTTATAAAGCACTCGACGAGACCATCGCTGCACTGCGTAACTAGGAGGATAATTATGGCAAAACAGTACCGCACCATAGAAGAAGTCGCCGGTCCTTTGATGCTGATAAAAGGCGTCGAGGATGTCAAGTACGACGAACTGGGTGAGATAGAGCTCCCTTCCGGTGAACTGCGCCGTTGCCGCGTTTTGGAGATCAACGGCCAGGACGCGCTGGTTCAGCTTTTCGACAGCGCCATCGGCATCAACATCAGTGAAAGTTCGGTCCGCTTTCTGGGACGTGGACAAGAACTGGCTGTCGCCCCCGACATTTTAGGCCGCGTTTTCAGCGGCATGGGTGAGCCGATCGACGGCGCGCCGCCCCTCATCGCGACGGCTCGCATGGACGTCAATGGCCGCCCCATGAACCCGGCAGCGCGCGATTACCCGAACGAATTCATCCAAACCGGCGTTTCTGCCATCGATGGCTTGAACACGCTGGTCCGCGGTCAGAAACTGCCCATTTTTTCCGGTTCCGGCCTCCCGCACGCACAGCTGGCCGCGCAGATCGCCCGCCAGGCCAAAGTGCTGGGTAAAGATGAGGCCTTCGCGGTCGTGTTTGCCGCGATGGGTATCACCTTCGAAGAGGCGGACTTTTTTATCAGTGACTTCCGCCGCACCGGCGCGATCGAGCGCACCGTCCTGTTCATGAACCTGGCCGACCAGCCGGCTATCGAGCGCATCGCGACACCGCGTATGGCTCTGACCTGTGCGGAATACCTGGCCTTCGAGCGCGACATGCACGTGCTGGTCATCCTCACCGACATGACCTATTACGCTGAAGCCCTGCGCGAAGTGTCCGCCGCCCGAAAAGAAGTGCCAGGCCGCCGCGGCTATCCCGGTTACCTCTATACCGACCTCGCCACGATCTACGAACGTGCCGGCAGAAAAAAAGGCTTCAAAGGCAGCATCACCATGATGCCGATCCTGACGATGCCCGATGATGACAAAACGCACCCGATTCCTGACCTCACCGGCTACATCACCGAAGGCCAGATTATTCTGTCCCGCGACTTGCATCAGAAAAGCATCGCGCCGCCGATCGACGTTTTGCCCTCCTTATCGCGTCTGAAAGATAAGGGTATCGGTAAGGGAAAAACGCGTGAAGATCACGCCGATACCATGAATCAGCTCTTCGCGGCCTATTCCCGCGGAAAAGACGCACGCGAGCTGGCCATCATCCTGGGCGAGTCGGCTCTGTCGGACATCGATAAAATGTACGCGAAATTCTCCACTGAATTTGAGCAAAAATACGTGTCTCAGGGTTATCAGACCGAACGCAGCATTACGGATACCCTGGAAATCGGTTGGGATCTGCTCCGCCTCCTGCCTCGCAGCGAACTGAAACGCATCCGCGATGAGTGGCTGGACAAGTATTACAAAGTGAAAACAAACAAGTAAAGGAAACAGTTGCATGGCAAAACGTCACGTCAGTCCAAACCGCATGGAGCTTATGCGGCTGAAACGCGAACTCGTCACGGCGAGACGCGGCCACCGCATGCTGAAAGACAAACGCGATGGCTTGATGAAGCATTTTTTGGCGCTGGTTTATGAAACGCGCGATCTGCGTATAGAAGCGGATCGACTCCTGGTCAAAGCTTCGAATGAAATGGCCATCGCCTCCGCGGTGATGCAGCCTGAAGTCCTCGGTCAAGCCCTGCAGAGCAGTCAGGGGCAGCTGTCGATCGAAGTCGGACAAGAAAACATCATGGCCGTTCAGGTGCCGCATTTTGCCATACCTGATTATCTCTTTTCTGAAGTCAGCTCTGCGGAATTGCCTTATGGGCTTGCCTCCACCAGCGGGGAGATGGATGTCGCGGTCAAAGCCCTGCGTGAAGCTTTTCCTGTTTTACTCAAATTGGCTGAGAAAGAAAAAACGGTTCAATTGCTGGCGGATGAAATTGAAAAAACTCGCCGTCGTGTCAACTCCCTTGAACACGTGATGATTCCTGAACTGGAAGAAAGCATCAAAGACATCAGCATGAAAATGGATGAGAACGAGCGCGGCAATTTGACACGCCTGATGAAAGTCAAAGAGATGCTGGTCAAGCAGGAAATTCTGGCTGCCCGCGTCCGCGACGCACAAGCGAAACTGGCGGCAGCAGTTGACAACTAGGACTTAAATAGGTTACAAGTAAATGGTATTAGAAAATTTTCACTCGTAAAAATCTAAACCATCGAGTGATTCGGAAGCGGGGACAACGTTATGGCAGATCAATTCAACTATCAATCAGGACAGCCCCAAGGCCAGCCACCCCAGGGACAAGCCCCTTATCAGCAGCCACCCTATCCACAAACGCCTTACCCTCAGCAAGGCTTTCAAAACCAGCAGGGCGGCTATCCCCAGCACTACAGCGGACAGTATGAAAACAACGAACAAATGACCGTAGGCGACTGGATCGTGACTTATCTGCTGATGATTATTCCCATCGCCAATCTGGTGCTGCTTTTTATCTGGGCTTTTGGATCAGATACCAAGAAGAGTAAAAAATCCTGGGCCAAGGCGACGCTTATCTTTATGGCCGTTGGTATCGTGCTCAGCATCTTGATTTCAACGCTTGTGGCCATTGCAGGCTTCAACATGTTCAATGGCATGAGCCGCTACAGCTATTGAGCCGGGGCTTCTACTGTAACGAGTTCCGAAATACTTAAACAAAAAACGCCGCCTGTCCTCCGGACACACGGCGTTTTTAATTAGTCGCTTAAAAATGACAGGCGCTCATTTGGTTTTGCCGTGTATTCCTTCTTTGGTCGTGCTTCTTGACTGTCCCGCGTCAAATTGAACACCGGTGGGGGCGGGATGCTCTTCGACAAACTCATAGTCTTTTCCGGGCAAAATCGCATTCAACACGATACCGAGAATCGCCGCGATGGAAAGTCCTGAAAGATTGATCTGGATACCGGCCACGGGGAAATTGAGGCCGCCGATTCCATTGAAACCGAGGGCACTGACCAGGATGGCTGCAGCGATGATGAGGTTGCGGCTTTTGGTGAAATCCACTTGATTTTCGACCACGTTTCTGACACCGATCGCGGAAATCATGCCGTACAAGATCATGGAGACACCCCCAATGATGGCCACCGGGATGGTGCGAATGCCTTCACTCAGCACCGGCACAAAGGAAAGCACGATGGCAAAACAGGCCGCGATCTGCATAACCCGTGGATCGTAGATCCGTGTAAGGGCGAGGACACCTGTATTTTCACCGTAAGTGGTGTTGGCCGGACCACCGAACATGGCGGACATGGTGGTCGCCAAACCGTCACCGGCGAGGGTCCTGCTCAGACCCGGATTGGAAATGTAGTTGTAGCCTGTGGTCGCGCCAATGGCGGAAATGTCACCGATGTGTTCCATCATCGTCGCCAGGGAAATCGGCACGATTGTAATGATGGCGCTGAGATTGAACTTCGGGAAATTCACAGGAGGCAGACCGACAATTTGAGCAGTGGTAACCGCATCAAAATTTACACGGCCCAGAGCCACGGCCAGGAGATAAGTCACAACCACACCCAGAACAATGGGGATGATTTTGATCATGCCTTTGCCCCAAATATTGCAGATGATGATGATGGCCGCAGCGACGACGGCCAGGAGCCAGTCCTGCGAGGCGTTCGCAATCGCGGTGGGCGCGAGAATCAAGCCGATTGAGATGATAATGGGTCCGGTCACGACCGGTGGGAAAAAGCGCATGACCTTTTTTACGCCGTATAATTTTATAAAAGCCGCCAGAGCCAGATAAACGAGACCGGCGATGGCCACACCACCACCCGCGTAAGCCAGTTTGAGCGGATCCGCTTTTCCGTCCACCAGAGGAGCGACGGCCGCGTAGCCGCCCAGAAAGGCAAAAGACGAGCCCAGAAAGGCAGGAACCTTGCCCTTGGTAATTACGTGGAACAACAAAGTCCCCAAACCGGTCATCAAGAGTGTGGTTTGAATGCTCAAGCCCGTGAGCAGGGGCACTAAAACGGTCGCCCCGAACATCGCGAACGTATGCTGCAAGCCCAGCAGTAAAGTCTTGGCCAGCGGTAGTTCTTTTACGCTGTAAATCGCTGTGGAATCTTTCATAAATACCCTCCAAAAATTTTCCTTTCCAAACTTTGTCACATGCTTTTTGACCTGTCAAGGAAAAGCTTGAATTTGGCCCGGAAAGGCAAAATTAAAGGCTTGCGTTCCCACATGAATCACTCAATTTACCTCGCGTATCTATCTGTTAAATTTTTTCTCTCAGTAGCTTATCCAGTTCAACTTGACCTTCTGCCAGCGCGACCGGGATCGTGTTTTTCTCAACCACGATTTTGTAGAAGGCCCGACATAAAATTTCAGTCACCTTGTTAAGGGGAATGGCTTTGTCGTTCAAACTGAGCGGAGGGACACGATTTTTACAATGTTTGAAATAAGAATCGACCTCTCTGAGCCAGGGATGCAATTGCAACAACTCGTGATGATAGGAAAAATCGATATACGGAGATTGGCCATCCGTGATGGCCATTTTGTATCGGGTATCTTTTTCGAACAACCATTCCAGAAGCTGCACACAAGCCTTTGTGTTTTTGGATGTTTTTCTGATGCCCAGATTCCAACCCAGTGAAATAGGCCGATTTCCCGGCACCGCGGCAAAACCGATGTTCTCGCTGTTGAAGCCGGCGTGGTCGATGATTCTAGTCGCGTACTCAGTGTAAGTAATCAAAAAAGCGGTTTTGCCCTGCGAAAATTCCTCGATCGCGTTTTCGATAGATTGTTCGAACGGGTTTTTCGAGATGATGTCCATGGTCTGCACCAGGTTGCTGAACGCGTTGTGGCAGGCTGTGGTGTTCAAGGATAGATTGCCGTTTTCGTTTAAAAATCTCGAGTTGAAGCCCCAGAGCCTGATCAGGAGTTCCGGATGCAGCACCTCACTGTTTGAACCGGCAAAAGTCGCGCCGAATTCAGTGGGTGAATTTGGATTTAACGAACGGGTAAAGAAGCGCCCCACTTTGATGAATTCCGGCCAGGACAGCGGCGGTCGCAGTGTGGCATCATATTTTTTTCTGAATTCCTTGGAAATGCTGATGTCATTGATTAAATCGCTGCGGTAAAACATCAGCTGCGCACCTGAGATAAACGGAACACCGTAGTAATCGTCTTTGTGACGACAATTTTGCAGGTTATTTGGATTTAATAAATTTAAATATTGGGGATGCCTCTGATAGAAAGAACTCAGGTTGTACAGTAAATCCAGCTCACCAAGTGTGTTCATCCAGGGAATATCGAACATATACACATCGCAGGCGGCTTCAGGTGAATCTGCGTCCAGAATGATGTTTTCCAGCAGGTCATTCTGTTCCACAAAAATGCATTTGACATTGATACCGGTTTTTAATTGGAAGGAAGTCAGCAGTGATACCAGATTTTGTGGTGATTCGAGCTTACCCAGCATCAGGCGGATTTCTGTTGTTTCGTCGGGGAGGATCTTGTTGCCTGATCGGTCCGGCACAGCAAGCGGCTGATCACTTGCAGCCACTCGCAGGTCCGTGGTATTTTTAAAAAATTCTTCCGGCAGAGCATCCAGAATAATGGTGTTGCTGATCGTTCCTGCTGTTTCAGGAAACATCAGGCGCTGCAGCGTTTGGGAAACGGTATTCCCGAAAACATTGGCGTCTCTGTAGACGTACTGGACCCCGGGAAAATCTTTGGATCGATACCAAGATTCGACTGCGACAGAAATGATGCGGATATCTTTTACAGGTGTCAGCCCCAGCATTTTACACGCTTCGAAAACACCGGAAGTGATGGTGTCCGAAGTGGAGATAATCATTTGAATGGCTTGCTTCGAGAGCAGGTGGATGCATTTTCTGAAACTGTCCTCGGTGCTGAAATCCGTATGTACGATATTGCATGTGATATGGGAATTGTGTGAGGCACTAAATTCACTTTTCAATCCTTGTATGAATTCGATTTCTGAACTCAGCTGACCGGAACCCGTTAAAAGGGCGACCTTTTCAATCGCATTGGCCTTGAGGTAAGCGGCGATGTTCTGGGCTGATTTCCGATCATCAAAACAAACGTATTTGCTTTTGCCGCTGACTTCACATTTGTTAAGAAAAATGGTCGGAATATTGCTTTCAGCAATCAATCCGGTAATTCTGGCATCGCAGTCGCCGGCCAATTGTATGATCAGACCGCTCACATGGGACCCGATAAAGTTCTGCAGTTCACGTGCTTCAAGATTGAGCAAGTTGTAAGAATAGGCAAGCTTAACGTCATAGCCCAGATCGTGCCAGTAAGTGAAAAAAGATTTCACCAAAGAGGCATTCATGTTCCATTCGGGAAGCGTCAGTAAAACACCAATGGTTTTCATGTTTTTCAGGCGCAGGTTTTTCGCGGCAATATTGGGGATGTAATTGAGTTGTTTGGCGGCTTCCAGCACTTTAGATTTGGTTTCCGGCCTCACTTTTGACTTCATGTTATAGCAGTTCGAGACCGTCGCCTGCGAGACTCCGGCCAGTAGGGCGACTTCTTTGATTGTGCTCACAGCGACTCCTCAAGTTTATTAAATCGATTTAAAAAATATTTTACAAAAAGTGTTTAAATAAATCGAATTTGTTTATATAAAAAGTATAATAAGTTCTTAAGATAGTGTCAATTTTCCTATAACAGTTCGAATTACACATCGGTAAATCAATCACATGATTTATGAAGTGGCAAAGAGGTGCATCATTGATGAACGAAGCAGCTGATCTGGTTCTCGAAATGAAAAATGTTACACAGAAATTTCCCGGTACACTTGCAGTCGATAATGTTACTTTTCATTTGCTGAGAGGTGAAGTGCACGCGATCGTGGGTGAGAACGGGGCCGGTAAGTCAACTTTGATGAAGATGCTGGCCGGGTTATTCAACAACTACACCGGAGAAATCTATTTAAACGGGAAATTATGCACGCTGCATACACCGGCTTTGTCAAAAGAGCACAGTATCGGCATGGTTTTTCAAGAACTGAGCTTAGCGCGGAACATTTCGATCTGGGAAAATGTGCTGGTAGGAAAACTTCCTAAAAAAATGGGCTTCGTTGACAAAAACGCAGCCATTAAACAGACCAAAAGTATTTTGGCCAGGGTAGGCCTGGAAAATCTGGATCCGACACTGGAAATTTCCGATATCAGTCAATGTGACGCTCAACTCGTAGAGATTGCCAAGGTTCTGGCCAACAACCCCAGTGTTTTAGTTATGGATGAACCCACATCCGCACTCTCCACAGAAGAAGTCAACCGCCTTTTTGCCATCATCGAGTCCTTAAAAAAAGAAAAGGTCTCAATTATCTATATTTCTCACCATCTACAAGAAATATTCAGAATTTCTGACCACATCACCGTTATGCGCGATGGCCGCAATGTTGGAACCTATGAAACGAAAGACACCAATCCGGATCAAATCATCGAGCTGATGGTCGGAAAATCAGTCAGAGAATTTTATTCTGAAATACACACGAAAATTGAAGATAGGGAAGTTCTGAGCGTTGAAGATTTCACACGCTGGGGATTTTTTCATCACCTCAATTTTAACTTGAAGAAAGGCGAAATTCTCGCAATTTTCGGCTTGGCAGGATCCGGTCGAACAGAGATCGCTCAATCAATCATTGGAATCAACGAGCCTGATCAAGGGAAAATCTTTGTTGATGGGAAAGAAGTGCGTATCCGCAGCGTCAGCGACGCTTTGAACAACGGCATCGCTTACTTGTCTGAGGACCGAAAACATTACGGTTTGGCCTTGACACAGTCTGTGACGGACAATGTTTTGACCTCCATCATTGATCGCCTGGCGAGCACGGGAATTTATTACGCCAAAAAACATGATCAAATCGTGAAGAAAAAGATAGATGAGCTTTCCATTTCCCCCAAACAACCGGAACGATTGGTGAACAGCCTTTCAGGAGGAAATCAGCAGAAAGTTTTGCTGGCGAAGTGGTTGACCACAGACGCGAACATCCTGATTTTGGATGAGCCTACTCGCGGTGTAGACATAGGAGCGAAGAAGATTATTCATGACGCGATTCAAGAATTCGCTGCGCAGGGAAACGCGGTCATACTTTTATCCAGTGATCTGCCTGAAGTTGTGGGTTTGAGCACGCGTGCCCTGATTCTTCAAGAAGGCCGCATCACCGGTGAACTCAATCAACTCGAAATCGAAGAAAAGTCTTTATTGTCGGCCGCGAACGGATGAGGAAATAAACATGGGAAATGAAGAAAAAATGGGACTTGCGGAAGCACGAACCATCGACAACACCAGTAAAATTTACAAAATTATCAACACCATCGGCATTTACGCGATCGTTATTTTGATGCTCGTCGTAGGCCTGATCATCAAGCAGAGCAGCTACCTTTCCATCGACAATATCAGGTCCATTTTGCAGGCCGTTTCTTTGTTGGGAATGTGCTGTACAGGTTTGGCTTTCTTTGTCTACGCGGGAAACATGAATGACATGTCGATTCCCATGACCATGGCTGCCTCAGGGATGATGGCCATTCAGCTGATCCCCTATGGCATCGTGATCAGTTTGGTGGGCGGGCTGCTGACCGGTGTGGCAATCGGTTCGATCAACGGCATAATGATCGGAAAATTCAGAGCTAATCCGATTATTTGGACTCTGGCCTTCAACCTGGTCCTTTCAGGCATTGTCCGCGTGGCCTGGAGTGGTTCTCAAATCTATCCGGATGTCGTCGCGGGTACCGATCCGAAGGCGATCGCGGCCTCAGAAGTTTTCACCTCTCTGGCGCGGACCTATTATTTCGACGGTGCTTTGCCGCTGATGGTGCTTGTCATGCTGATCATGTTCGTGATCGCACAGTTTATCTTGAGTAGAACCGCTTTCGGAAACAAGTTGAAAATACTGGGCTCGAACTACAGTGCGGCCAGATACTCTGGTATTAAGTGCGAACGAGTCGTGATGGTGTCGTGCATCATTTCCTCGATATGTGCTTCGGTCGGCGGGATATTTTACGCTTCCTTGACCAAAATCGGGGCTTATGCCAATGGTGAAGGCTACGATTTCCGCAGTCTTACCGCAATTCTCCTTGGCGGTATGACTTTGGCCGGCGGCAAAGGGACGATGGTCGGTGTTTTCGGCGGTGTGCTGGCTCTGGGCATGTTGACCAATCTGCTCACCTTGATTGGTGTTTCAACCTTCAATCAATGGTTGGTCCAAGGCTTAGTGTTTTTGTTGATCGTCTGGATAAACACCAATTTGGATAGAAAGACAGGTAGATCGTAATGCAGGAAAAACGTTTGAAAATATTTTCGGCTGATATCATCAACAAGAACCGTGCAATCTTATTTCTAATTTTGGTTTTATTGGTGGGCCTTTTCTCAAAAAATTACTTTTCCGCCTACAACATCAAATCAGTTCTGAATAGTTCTTCGCTCTACGCTTTCATAGGGCTGGCTTTCACATTTTGTCTTATCGCAGGACACATGGATTTATCCGTTGGCTACATGGCGACCACCGGAGCAATCGTTGTCCTGGGTATGAAAACTCACAGCGGCCTGTCGTGGACCGTCGCCTTTCTGATTGCCTTGTGCGTCGGAGCTGTAGTGGGTTTTATCAACGGCATCCTGATCTCAAAAGGACACATTCACTCATTTATCGCAACCTTAGGAATGCAATTTGTCTTGAAAGGAGGAATGAACATCTATTGCAATGGTGCAGAAATCAGCGTTAAAGGTGATTTCGCACTGACCGATTTACTTAACAGTCTGCCCGTTAAGGGAATTCCGTTTTCGTACCTTTTCTTATGTACATTATTGATCGTCGTGCTTTACTCAATCATGCTGAACTATACCCGTTTCGGACGTAATGTATTTATGATCGGCGGAAACATTGAAACCGCCTGGCTGGCAGGCATCAAGAGTGATCGTGTGACCATTGCGACATTTGTATTGTCAAGTGTGACCTGTGCCATGGGTGGAGCGCTCTTCGGAATCGCCCAGGGTACTGCGACACCAACACTTGGAGAAAAAGGAATTGCTCCGTTAATGGTCGCTTTGACGGCAACGATTATCGGTGGCACAAGCATCTATGGTGGAAAAGGAAGTGTAGCGAAAACTTACATCTCCATCCTGGCTATAGTTGCTATGTTCAGCGCGCTTACAAACATTTTCGGAAAATTTGAATATCAGATTTTCTTTATGGGTTTTGCCCTGGTGGTAAGTGTCGTCTACGAAACTCTGAATAATTATTTTAGAGAAAAAAGAATTGGAATTCGCCCGAATCTTGCTCTGAAATACCAAGAAGAGACCGGAAAAAATTTAAAAACAAACTAATATGGAGGAAAATATGAAAAAATTATTTGCATACATGTTGACTGTTGCTATGTGCGCATCCTTGTTCGCCTGTGCAGGCAGCGCGACCACCACAAAGGCCGCCGACGTTACGACCACGGCTGCAGCAGCTGCCACAACGACCGCCGGTCAGGCGGAGACCACCACGGCAGCAGCTCCTGAAGCGGATAACCTGAGCGCATCTAAAGAAATGTTTGAAATGGCCATTAAAACCGAAAAAAGCACTGACAGCCAACTTTTGATGCCCGATCCGATTGAGAAATCATTTCCGGACAGACCTGCAGACCCCGCCGCCTTGGCTGAAACAGATGCCGGCCATTACTTTGACATGGAATATGTAGGTTGGGACGCCACCACCAAATCACCTGATCTAGCGGTTTCACCTGCAGACGGAAGTATCGGAAAACACATCATTGTCATCGTTCATGGCGACCATGCCTGGACGACTGCATACGGTAAAGGCTATCAACAGGCCGCCGCCGCTCTCGGCATGACTTGTGACGTGTGGTCTCCCAACTGGGACCAGGCTCTTCAAGATCAATTGATTGACCAGGCGATCAACGCGAAACCTGACGCAATCGCTCTAATCCCGCTGAGCGCAGAAAACGCGACCCAGCAATTCAGAAAAATCACACAAGCCGGTATTGCGGCTTTTGGTACCAACACGCTGCCGACCTCTGACGCAATGCAATACATGATCGCCTGGACCGGTCCTGATGACTGGGCACAAATGCGTAAACTGGCCTCTGCCATGGCTGAAAAAATGAACGGCGAAGGCGGAGTGGCGTACATTACTCACAACGTTGGAACATCACCTTTCTATGCCAGAACGTATGGACCGATCACTGAATTCGCGAAAAATTATCCGAACATCAAAACACTCGACATCCAGTCTCCCGGTTTTGAAGCCGCAACTTGCAAGCAAGTCGTTTCTGACTGGATAACCCGTTTTGGAACAGATCTCAAAGGCATCTTCCTGGCTGATGACGCGCCCCAAGCTACCGGTACCATTGACGCGATCAAAGAAGCAGGTAGAAGTGACATCATCGTCGTCGCCGCAGGAAACTCCAAGACCGGTCAGGACTTAGTCAAGTCCGGTGACATTTCCATCATCAACTATCAATCCGCAGAAGGTGATGCCGGCCTGAGTGCCAGAACCATCGCTTCCTGGTTCAACGGTGAGACCGTGCTGTCAGTCGGCTACCTTGCGACCGACATGATCACCCAGGACAACGTTGACAAATTCTATCCGACACAATGGTAATTTGACCCGGTGTGAGGCTGCCCACATTTATCCGGTGCAGCCTCACATTTTTTTAATGTATGTTCGAAAGGAGCGTGACATTGATGCTGAGTTCTAAAGAAAGAATAAGGCTGGCATTTCAGCACAAGGACACGGACCGGGTGCCTTCCACAATGCAATGTGTCGACAGTACGTGGATCAAGCTGCGTGAACATTTTGAAGTCGCAACGAATGAAGACGTGATGGAAAAACTGGATATAGACACCAGAATTATGGATATTCCTCCCTACATCGGTCCGGACCATCCGGACACCATCAATGAAAAAGGCGAAGTGATTCACACTCATCCGTTTGGTTATCGCTACATCAACAAATGGAATGGTGTCGAATACAACTGGCACATCATCGACACGCCCTATGACGTCATTAAAACCTGGGCTGATTTCGAAAAATTCGATAACTGGGTCGATCCTGACCACTACGATTATTCCGCGGTGACTGCGTTCTGCGACAAATACCCTGATAAAGCAATCAGGATCGGCTGGCCCGGCCCTTATCAAGTTTTCACCTTGATGTATAAAGCGGAAGAGTTTTACGTCAACATGTATGAAGAACCCGAACTGATCAAAGCAATGTTGAAGCGATACTGCGATTCGAGCCTGGAAATATATCGCAGAATGTTCGAAGCTTCAAATAACCGCATTGATATTTTAAGAGTATGCGATGACTATGGGACACAACGCAGTACCTTATTCAGCCCGGATATGTGGGATGAATTTTTCGCAGACAACACAAAAAGGTTCGTAGAACTTGCCCACAAGCACAACTGCTACTACCTGCAGCATTCCTGCGGTGCGATTCGCAATATTATTCCGAATTTAATTGCCTGTGGCGTTGACGCGATCGAGCCCATTCAAAAAGTTGAAGGTTTGGACGCAGACGAACTTAAAGCAGCATACGGAGAGGTGCTGCTGTTTCAAGGTGGTGTGGATACACAAGGTGTACTGCCCAACGGTACTCCCGCGGAAGTTAAAAAAGAGACGGAACGACTGATCAAAGCTTTCTGGAAAGAGGGCGGCTATATTTTGGCACCCAGTCAGGATTTTGAAGGAGATGTCCCGCTCGAAAACATACTGGCCCTGTACGAGGCCAGAAAATCTTTCTCCTGGTAATTTGTCAGTCGAAGCTTATAGATTAAAAAAATTGAGGACAATGTATGAATAAGAAAGAACGCTTTTTCGCCACCATTGAGAGAAAACCCGTTGATCGCAATGCTTCCTGGCTGGGCTTGCCCGCTCCGGACGCGATAGACGGCCTATTGCAATACTTTGATGTGAATTCGATCAAGGAACTCAAGGCGAAAATTGATGATGACGTCTATGCTGTGGAAATGCCTTATCATTCTCCCACAAGTGACGCCATATATAATGCTTTTGATTTTGCCAAAGATATGCATCATGATTCAGATTTTGAACGCACGCTAACGACTCCGGGTTTTTTTGAGGATGCAGAAGAAGTCAGTGATGTTGAGAAATTCGCCTGGCCGGATCCCGCGGAGCACATCCCTCTTGACGAATGCAAAGAACTGCTTGCTTCTTTGCCTGAAGACTACGCTATTCTGGGTGTCATCTGGTCAGCTCATTTTCAAGACAGCTGCGCAGCGTTCGGGATGGAAACTGCCCTGGTGAACATGTTGATCAACCCGGATTTATATAAAGCAGTGGATCGAAAAATCGTGGATTTCTATTTAAAGGCGAACCGGATTTTTTACGAAGCCATGGAAGGAAAACTCGACGCGATCTTGATCGGCAATGACATGGGCAGCCAGCGCGGCCTGATGCTTTCGCCTGAATTGATTCGGGAGTTTGTACTTCCCGGTGCGAAAGAATTGATCGCACAGGCGAAATCCTATGGTTTGAAGGTGATCTATCATTCATGTGGTGCCATTGAACCCGTAATTCCTGATTTGATCGAAGCCGGCGTAGATGTGATTCACCCCATACAAGCTCTGGCCGTAGATATGGATCTACCACATCTGAAGAGTAAGTTCTCCGAAATCGCCTCCTTCTGCGGTGGGGTTGATGCTCAGGAACTCTTAGTCAGAGGCAAAGCCGAAGATGTTTTCGCCAAGGTCATCGAGATCAGAAAAATATTGCCGACGGGACTTATTGTTTCCCCGAGCCATGAAGCCATTTTACCTGATATCCACCCCGCCAATATCGAAGCTTTGTTTCAGGCAACGCACGTAAATATCTGAATGGAGTAGACCTCATGAAAAGAATCGCACAAACCATTTTAATTTCTCCGGAAAAAATCGCGGCGTATAAGATGCATCACGCAGCCTGCTGGCCGGGTGTGATCGCGCGTCTGAAAGCTTCGCACATTCAGAACTACAGTATTTATTATCGCAACGGGCTTGCTTTTGCCTACATGGAGTACGTCGGTGATGACTACGAAGCTGATATGAAAGCCATCAGCGAAGATGAGACGACACAGGCATGGTGGGATGTGGTCAAGCCGCTCATGACGCCTCTGGAAGATCGGGCTGAGCACGAATTCTGGTCAGACCTGGAAGAAGTCTTCTATTTACCATAACAGCTGTAGAGTGAAAAGCTTAGCGCCTTGTATGAAAATATTTATCGCGACTTGCACTGAAGAAATCGTTTTTTTCAGTGCATTTCTTTGTAGAAAATAAGATGGAAGGAACGGTCATCGCCGGTCCCATTCTGATTGAAAAAGAATTATTCCAAAAATCCCAAATTTGACGAAATCGCTGCGGTGGTGGGTCTCAACGGCAGCTATTAATCCAATCTCTTTAAGCGGGAAACCTGAACCAGTATCAGTGAATATACTCTGAATTTAAAAATTACGCACGCGCGCCAGGGAACAACGCCGAGTCAATACAGATTAATGTAATGATTCTCTCGATCTACTTGATATAATCTCAGTATGATATAAAGAAAATTGACAGCGGTATTGAAGGCAAAGCAAAGCTTTTTATAGAAGCCGGACTTTCGACTCTGGAGGATTTACGATGATCGATTTTCTGAGAAATACCCTAGCCTCGGCCACGAGGACTTTGGTCGGCTGGCTCATCCCGCTGCTCATCATTCTTATCTTCGTTATTGTGATAGCCGCGGGCCTTGCCTGGATACGAAGAAGCATTCAGAGCGCGGCGCGGCTTTTACCTAAACTGTCAGATTTAAGCCAGTTGAGAAACGCTCTGGGAGGCTCAGGGCCGGATCTGCAGCGGTCGCTTCAGAGCATGGAGCAGCTGGTCCTGCCGGAAATCGCGGCGGACTTTCCTGAACTTAACGTTGAAGCGATGCGGGCCAAGGTGACGCAGGAATTGAGCGCATTTTTCGCCGCTGAGGGAGAAGCCAAGCGCTCGACAGATCATGCACGGCGTCTCTACAGCGAATGGTGGACGAGTTTTCAGGCTCTGCACGCCCGGATGGGCCGCGCCGACGGTCAATCTGTTTACAAAGTCGTGATTAAGAATTACAGCAAAACAGCGAATCAGCGCCACATTGTCTGGCAGGCCGGATTTTACTACAGTGACGGACAAAGCAGCGGTTTAACCGACCGTGTCGATGTGATATACACCTACGATTTAAAGGAACAGTCTTCTGAAGGTCAAATCGTGACCGTAGGCATGCATTGCCCCAGCTGTGGCGCGCCGGTAGAGCACGTTGGGGCCAAGACCTGCCGTTACTGTCAATCGCCGCTCAATGCCAACTGGGACATGGTCTGGAAACTGTCCAGCGTCCAACGCGCTTAAACCAGGCTGCGCAGCGGGCTGACGACGATGATTTTAACGCCCATCCGCTTGAAACGTTCCAGAATATTTTTGGGCGATTCTGTATCCGTGATCAGCGTATCGCCTTCCTGCAGCTGGCCCGACGTAAAGCTTTCGGTCACGCCGATCTTTGAATGGTCCGCGAGAATGATGCGCTGATTGGCTCGCTTGAGCATCAATTCATTGATGGACGCTTCCTGCAGCACTGATGTGGCAATGCCCTGTTCCAAAGAAAGACCGTTACAGCCCAGAAATACTTTGGCTGCCGAAACGCGGTTGAGGTTTTGCATGGCAAAATGACCCACCATAGACTCCTTAGGCTCGCGCAGCTCGCCCCCGGTCAAGACAATCAAAGTACCTTCATTGCGTTCGGCTTGAATGGCTTTAGCATTGTTGGTAATCACCGTTACATTCTTGGCCGTGATGTATTTAAGCATGAGCAGCGCGGTGGAAGACGTATTCATGAAGAGCGTGTCACGATCCTGTACCATTTTCGCGGCTTCCTGCGCAATCGCGTGCTTGTGCAAGACCAAAGACGAGGAAAATGAGGTGGATGATGGATTGAGCAAGGCAACTCCGCCATGATAGCGTTCAACGATGCGGTTCTGCTCCAGATAATCCAAATCTCGTCTGATGGTCAGCGGAGAAGCGGACAGTTCTTTGGCTAATAATGAGACCTTGACCCTGCCGTATCCTTCAAGAAGCTTGACGAGTTTTCGACGTCTTGTCTCAACAAAATTGGCGCTGTTTTTCATCTTTTGACTCCTGTAAGGCAAACTGAAAATTTTAAATTTGTTCTACATAATCATATATCATATTTTATGATTGTAAATCGTCACATATGCATGAAAAAGACGGTATATTTGAAAAGATAACCATATAAATAATAATGCACTATCATAAAGACCGTATATAACATGTCGATGGTCTTTTTGTCTGTTAATTGTTCCTGACTTGAAGGGCAAAAATGCTATTCCTAAAGAAAAAAACACAAACTGAAAATTCTAAAATTTTAATATCCATAATACGAACGAATAATAATTTAATATGAACAAATAATTCATAAATTAACACAAATTGTGAAATATTTAAATAATACGCCAAATATAAGAACGAAATGAATGAAAAACAATAAAATTAGCAAAAGCACCACAAATCGATCCAAACATATTTAGTTACTTAATCAATTGCAAGAAAAAATTTGTGAGATTAACATGAACTTGTATTTGCAAATACGGTCCGTTTGACACGATGTGCACAAATTATGGAGGTTGGAACAATGCTTATTCAAGAAATCTATGATCGAAAACATTTTGCCTTCTACGAGGAGGCGAAAGACTGGCAGGATGCGATCAGACTCTGTTGTAATCCGCTCGAAGCTGACGGTACGGTGGATCCTTCATACGCTGAAGAAATCATCGCCTGCGTGACCAAGCACGGCCCCTACATTGTCATCGTGCCCGGAGTCGCCATGCCGCACTCAACGGAAAATTCCAAAGGCGCTCACGGTACGGCGATCGGCTTCATGAAGCTGGCTGCGCCGGTGGCTTTTGAACCCGGCAATCCTGCCAAAGACGCAAGTGTTTTCTTTACATTGGCATCCATCGATTCCGATGCTCATGTCAACAACATGCAACGCCTCTACACGATTTTGACGAATGAAGAAGTATTGGACAAATTGCAAAGTGTTTCGACTCCGGAAGAGTTCCTGGCTTTGGACGCAATGCTGGACGCGCCGGAAGAATAAGCAGTTCCAGAACAAAAAGGTTCCGAAGAAAAAAATTTAATGAATTGTTGAGGGAAATAGAATGGATTCAGTTTTAAGTTTTTTAAACTCGATTTGGGTGTTCTTCGTCAATAACTTTTTGACGCAGCCGGCCTATTTCATCGGTTTTATCGTTATCATCGGTTATGCCCTCCTGGGAAAGAAGTGGTATGACATCCTCGCCGGCTTTATCAAAGCCGTCGTTGGTTTCTTGATTTTACAAGTCGGTTCCGGCGGACTTGTCGGAAACTTCCGTCCCATTCTTGTCGGTCTAAAAGACAAGTTCAATCTGGACGCAATGGTCATCGACCCGTATTTTGGGCAAAACGCCGTGCAGGCGGGCATGGAGGAAACCTTCGGTAAAACCTTCACCCAGGTCATGATGCTTTTGCTCTTTGCCTTCATTTTCAACATCGTGCTCGTCGCCTTCAAAAAATACACCAAAATGAGAGCCATTTTCACGACCGGTCACGTCCAGATGCAGCAAGCGGCCACCGCTTTCTGGCTGATTCTCTTTGCTCTCCCGGCTTTGAAAACCAACGACATCTCCATTTTGATCGTCATGGGTGTGGTGCTCGGCCTGTATTGGGCCGTTGGTTCCAACCTCATCGTTGGTCAAACACAGGATTTGACTGAAGGTGCCGGTTTCACCATCGCGCATCAACAAATGTTTGGTGTGGGTCTCTTCACGGCTCTGGCCGCGAAAATGAACAAAGACGGTAAATCTAAACGTCTCAGCGACATCAAGCTGCCCGGTTTCTTGAGAATATTCAATGAAAACATGGTTGCCACCTCCATCTTGATGACTGGATTCTTTGGTGTCATCCTCCTGATTCTCGGAAAACCTTACCTGGTTGAAAAAGAATTCATGAAAGAATCTCAAACCTTTTTGTTCTACATCATGACCACTTCTTTTAATTTCGCCGTTTACCTTGCTATCCTCCAACTCGGTGTACGTACTTTCGTTACTGAACTGACCAACTCCTTCCAGGGTATCTCACATAAGCTCCTGAAAGGTGCGGTTCCCGGCGTTGACTGCGCAGTTGCTTACGGTTTCGGTTCGCCCAACGCGGTCACCATCGGCTTCCTTTTCGGTGCCCTGGGTCAATTCCTCGCCATCGGTGCCCTGATTCTTTTAAAGAGCCCCACGCTGGTTATCGCCGGATTCGTCCCTGTGTTCTTCGACAACGCGACCATCGGTGTCTATGCTGATAATAAGGGCGGTGCACGTGCGGCCATGTTGTTCCCCTTCCTTTCCGGTCTGATACAAGTCTTTGGTTCAGCCTTCATCGCCAGTTTTGTCGGCATGGCCAAATTCGGCGGTTACCTGGGCATGTTTGACTGGGCGAGTGTATGGCCTATCTTCACAGTACTGATGAAATATCTCAGCTATGCCGGTCTGGCTATCGTCATTCTCATTCTCATCGCCATCCCGCAGATTCAATATCGCATGAACAAATCGACCTACTTCATGGAAACTGAAGATTGGGAAGAATCCAGAAGAATTCGTGCCGAAGAGGCCGCAGCGGTCAAAAAGTAAAATTCACTTCCATTATGCAGTTGGCGCCCCTTATGCCTGTGGCGTACGGGGCGTGTCAATAGCGAGTGCTGTAGGAAAAGCCCTGCAAATTGGCTAAAATGATAAGTAAGAAACCGTTTTGCATTCACAATCTATGAATTAGAAAGGAACATTACCATGATTAAAATTCTTGTCGCCTGTGCCAACGGAGCCGGATCCAGCTTGATGATGAAAATGGCGGTCGAAAAGGCCATGAAGCAGCTGGGCATCAAGGTATCCGAAATCCATCACTGTGCCCTGGCAGAGGGCGTCAGCTCAGCCAGACAATACGATTTGGTTTTCGCGGCCCAAAACTTCCTCAACATGTATGAAGATGCCATGAAACAGGGTGTCAAAGTTCTTGGACTGCGCAATGTATTGAGTGACAAAGAAGTCATTCAAAAGATGAATGAGAGCGGTTATACCGAGCTGTTCCTAAGCAAGCAGTAAGATATGTCGATTAAAAGACCCTTCGGGGTTACAACGCTTAACGGGCCGCTTTTACAAAAGGCAGCCTTGGTCAAGCTTGTCGTTTGTGATTTGGACGGAACACTGCTCAACGACAAAAAAGAAATCTCTCAACGCAATCTTGAAGCCATCGCTCGGGCGAATGAACGTGGCATTATGGTTACGATTTGTTCCGGGCGCATTTTTACCATGCTTGAAGCTTATGTGTGCACACTCGATCTGAACGTTCCGCTCATCAGCGCGAATGGTGCGGTCGTGGTGTCACCTCAGGGTGAAATTCTCAGCGGCGTCCGCCTGGACACGGACGACTGCTATAAAACAATGACTTTTGCCATGAACGAAGGCCTGGATTACATCATTGTCTGCGATGAAGCCTGTTACTACACGAGCAGCAGCGTTAGGGTCAAATATTTTGTTCAGTACAACGAAATTGCCGCTCAACAGGACCTTGACTTGATTGAACTGATTCCTATTCCGCTCCCGGATGGGAAAGTGGCAGAAAGCTGGGTGAGAGGAAACTATCCGCAGTTCACGAGCCTGGGCTTGCGGAAAATTCTCATCTACGAACTAGACGAGACAAGATTTGATTTTGTTAAAAAGCATATAGAAAAAAGCACCGGACTTATGGTCAGCAGCTCAGACCCGGGTCTCCTGGACATCGTCGCTGAGGGCGTTGACAAGGGCAGAGGTTTGGCTTTGCTGGCGCGGCATTTTGGTCTGAAGCCGGAAGAGGTCATGGTGTTTGGCGATTTTGACAATGATTTAAGCATGTTTGAGTGGGCCGGTTTCCCCGTTGCGATGGGTAACGCGATCACTGAGCTGAAGGAGCATGCAATCTACATAACAGATACCAATACGGAAGATGGTGTCGCGCAGGCTCTTGAACAGCTGCTTTTGGGCGATGCGAAGGTTGTGGAAGCAAGGCCGTAATTAAGCAGATCATTGATTTTGGGTAGACAGAAAGGCAGACAGATATGAAAACAATGAAAGTTAAAAAAACATTTTCTCGTGGTCTCGCGTTGGCGCCGGCTTTTGTTGTCGGAACAGAAAAGGTGGTCATAGCGGATTATCTGGTGGCGGACAGCGCGGGCGTGGCTGCGGAGCAAGAGCGCTTTGACAAGGCTGTCGCGGCGGTTTCTGATGAACTGACGGCTCTGGCCGCGACAAATGCCATTTTTGAAGGGCATTTGGCACTGGCCAATGATTTCATGCTCAAAGAGGGCGTTTATACACGCATCACTGACTCGAAACAAAACGCGGAGTCTGCCCTGGACGAAACCATCAACGAACTGCGTGAAATCTTTGACTCGATGGACGATGAATATATGCGCGAGCGCGCAGCCGACGTAGTGGACGTCGGCAACCGCATTCAGGCCGCGCTGCAGGGGCGGTCAACCAACCGTTTTGCCGCCATGTCGCTGCCTTCCATCATCATCGCGGAAGATCTGGCCCCTTCAGACACGGCCAACCTAAACCTGGCCCTTGTCAAAGGCTTTATTACGGAAAAGGGCGGTACCACTTCGCATGTCAGTATCATGGCGAGAAGCCTGGGTATTCCCGCCATCGTTGGAGCTACCGGGATCATGGCAGAAGTGACACCGGATATGTTGATTGCATTCAACGCGGCCAGCGGCGATATCACCCTGGATCCTGACGCAGCTTTCCAGGAAAATTTCAAACGCGAACAAGAGCAATTCCTGGTCAGAGCCAAACAGCTGGAAGAGCATTCGAAACTTCCGGCGGTGACGCTGGACGGCCACGAAATAAAGGCCTATGCCAACGTCGGCAATGTTCAGGACATCCGAAACGCTCAGCTCTTCAACGTGTCAGGGGTGGGCTTGTTCAGAAGTGAATTCCTATTTATGGAAAACGATCATTTTCCAACCGAAGAAGAACAATTTAATGTTTACAAAGAAGCCATCACCACGCTGGGCGGCGAGTTGATCATCCGTACTCTGGATATCGGCGGAGACAAGGGCCTCAGTTATTTTGAGTTCCCGGTCGAGGAAAACCCCTTCCTGGGCTATCGTGCCATCCGTATGTGCCTGGACCGCACGGATGTTTTCAAGACTCAAATCAGAGCGCTGCTGCGTGCCAGTGCTTTCGGTCCAATCCGCATCATGCTGCCGATGATTATTTCAGTTGATGAACTCGTCGAATCAAAAGCCATCATTGAAAAGTGTAAAGTTGAACTCAAGGAACAAGGTTTCGCGTTCAACTCGGCTGTACCGGTCGGTGTGATGATTGAAACACCCGCGGCCGTTTTTATAGCCCGTGATCTGGCCAAACATGCGGCCTTTTTCAGCATCGGCACCAATGACCTGACCCAGTATGTCCTGGCGGTCGATCGCGGCAATGAGCGGATCTCTCATCTCTACGACACGTATCATCCCGCGGTTTTAAGAGCCATTAATGAAATTATTCAAGCCGGCCATGCCGGCGGCATTGAGGTCGGGATGTGCGGCGAGTTTGCCAGTGACCTTGTGGCGGTTGAAATGCTGCTTGGATTTGGTCTGGATGAATTTTCCATGGCGGCCGGTGAGACCCCCCTGGTCAAAGAGAAAGTGCGCAGTCTGAATTTTACAAAGGCCAAAGAAAACGCTGCAGCGATTTTAGGCTGTTCGACCACCGATGAAGTAAAAGCCCTCCTGGCTTCACAACAGGTTTGAGGTACTGTAATGAAGAAATACCAATTAGGACTGTACGAAAAATCCATGCCGGATACACTGTCATGGCAAGAAAAACTCGAAGCCGCGAAGGCCGCTGGTTTTGATCACCTGGAAATCAGCATCGACGAAAAAGACGAAAAATTGGCTCGTCTGGACTGGTCTGAAGAAGAAAAGCGAGAGCTCATGCACGCCATTATTGCGACCGGCGTTCCGGTCAGCTCCATGTGCCTTTCAGGGCACAGGAGATTTCCCCTGGGCAGCCACGATCCGGCCGTAAGGGCACGGGGCCTGGAGATCATGTCCAAAGCCATTGACTTCGCCGTTTTTTTCGGCATCCGCATCATCCAGCTCGCGGGCTATGATGTTTACTATGAAGAAGGCGATGCTCGAAGCGAACAGCATTTTTTCGAAAATCTGCAAAAGTCAGTTGAAATGGCCGCCAAAAAATCCGTCACACTGGGCTTTGAAACCATGGAAACCCCCTTTATGGATACCGTCACGAAAGCCATGCACTACGTTGAACGCGTCGGCAGCCCTTATTTGGGCGTATATCCCGATATCGGCAATCTGAAAAACGCCTCACTCGTGCACGGCAGCGACTTGCTGGAAGACATCAGGCGAGGACGCGGCAGCATTTTTGCCACGCATTTGAAAGAGACGATTCCTGGCCATTATCGTGAAATTCCCTTCGGGACTGGTCACACGGAGTACGTCCCCTGCCTGGAGGTCTTGAAAGAGCTGGGTGTGCGCTACTTCACCGCTGAATTTTGGTACGTCGGTTCAGAAGAATGGCTGCGTGATCTGGCTTTTGCCTCCAAATTTTTAAGAGAAAAATTGGACCGTATATTTGTTTGAGTAATTTAACCCTAATGCATAAAAAATGATTTTCAGGGCTTTGCCCGGAACTTGAAAAAAGGAGCAGCAGATGTTAGAAGCATTAAAAAAGGCCGTGTTGGAAGCCAATTTAGAACTTGTTAAGTACAAATTGGTCACGTTTACCTGGGGTAACGTCAGCGGCATCGACCGTGAGAGCGGTCTGGTCGTGATCAAGCCAAGCGGCGTTTCGTACGATGGCATGACCGCTGAGGACATGGTCGTCGTCGATCTCGATGGGAATGTGGTGGAAGGAAAATATAAGCCCTCCTCCGACACCCCGACTCACGTCGCCCTTTACAGAGCCTTTCCCAAAATGGGCGGCATCGTGCACACGCATTCGCCCTGGGCCACGTCCTGGGCTCAAGCCGGTCGCAGCATCCCTCTCTACGGCACCACACAAGCGGACTATTTTTACGGCAGCGTGCCCTGCGCCCGCAGCCTCACCCAAGCTGAAATCGACGAAGCCTATGAGGCGAACACAGGAAAAGTGATCATTGAGACTTTTGCCGAAATTGACCCGATGCATGTGCCTTCCGTGCTTTGTGTGAACCATGCCCCCTTCTCGTGGGGCAAAAATGCCGAAGAAGCGGTCCACAATGCGGTCGTGTTGGAAGAGGTCGCTAAAATGGCGGCCTGGACTGAACAAATCAATCCTCAGGTCAAACCTGCGCCCGACATGATCAAGGACAAACATTTCCTGCGAAAACATGGACCTAATGCCTATTACGGGCAAAACTGAGAAAGGGAGTCGGCACAATGCGTGTAGAGAAAAAAGTTATCGCCAATCTGCCCAAATGCTATGCAATCACCCTGCTGGAAGTCGCCGGTGAGCGTTCATTTCTGGTCGCGACCGAAAAAGAAGGGGACTGCCAGCGTTTTACGCTGGAGGGTGACTACATCGAAACCATCTGGTCTCAACCGGGCGGGGTCATGACCATGAAGCAGCTGCCGGGCAGTAACGGAGCCTTTCTGTCGACCCACAAATTCTTTTCGCCCAATGATTCCAAGGATGCGCTGCTGGTCCTGGCTGAGCCGGTCGACGCTGAAGGAAAAGCGGTGTCCGACTTAAGCACAGAGCACAGCTGGACGATCCGCACGATCGTCCCGCTGCCGTTCGTGCATCGCTTTGATATTTTGCCCGTCAATGGCCGCAACTATCTGATTGCCTGCTGTCTTAAATCCGACCACGAATTCAAAGAAGACTGGAACCATCCCGGGCGGATCTTTGTCACCGAATTGCCGGATGATCTCAGCGCGTACGACGAGGGCAATCCGCTGCCTTTGACCGTCCTTAAAGAAGGCTTGACCCGCAACCACGGTTATGGCCGCTGCGTGATGCCTGACGGCCTGCCCGGCAGTCTGGTGACGGCTGACAACGGTGTCTTCCGTGTCGCACCGCCGCGTGAAGCTGAGGGAGAATGGACGATCGAACAATTGACCGATCAAGCCACGAGTGACTGCACCGAGCAGGATTTCGACGGTGATGGCATCAAAGAACTTTTGACGCTTTCGCCTTTCCATGGCGCGACCTTGAAAATTCTGAAACCGGTGGATGGCGTTTATAAAGAAGTATACGCGTATCCCGGCGAACTCGATTTCCTGCACGCAATCTGGAGCGGTGAGCTGCTGGGCACGGCGACCGCGCTGGTCGGCTACCGTAAAGGCGACCGTGATTTACTGGCCCTGCGCCACAATCACGACAATGGAGCATATGAGGTCCAAATTCTGGATCACGACCGCGGCCCCACCAATGTGGCGGTGTTTGAAAATGAAGGCAGTCCCTACATTATCGCCACCAACCGTGAAACCGATGAAGTTGCTCTGTACAAAGTATTAGCCTAGAAAAAAAGTGTTGAAAATCCGATAATTTGACGTTTGAGATCCACAAAAAAGTCTTGCCCGGGTCGCATGAACAGGCCCCGGAAATAGAAACAGGAGGAAAGAAAAATGGTAAGTGAAGTAATCAGAGTCAGAAACAAAACAGGTTTACACCTTCGTCCCGCGACAGAGCTGGTCAAACTCTGTGAGCCGATGAAGTCCAAAGTGATTTTAGTCAAGGGTGCAAAACGCATCAATCCCAAAAGCGTCATTATGCTTATGGGCGGCGGCATTAAATGCGGCGATGAAATCACCGTGGAAGTTGACGGCGACAACGAAGCCGAAGATCTGCAGAAAATTCTCGACGCCATCAATGGCGGCTTTGGTGAGGAAATGATTGACTAAAGGCGGCGGCAGTCTGGCCCCGAATTTTGATTCGCAATCTATCAGCGGCCCGATTCAATGACTTTCAAGGGCGCGTGATTTCGCAGAAAGCATGGATCAATTAAGGTTGAAGGAGAAACTCTATGCCCAAAATTGAAGACATTACACGTGAAAAATGGATACTCGGCGCGTTTCCCGAATGGGGAACCTGGCTGAACGAAGAAATCGACGCCGAAGTCGTCGCCCCGGGCACTTTTGCCATGTGGTGGCTGGGATGCACCGCCCTGTGGGTCAAGACCGAAAACAACACCAATATCGCCATCGATCTATGGTTTGGTAACGGCAAACGTTCCCAAAAATCCAAAAATATGGACGAATTCCATCAGATGAGAAACATGACCGGCGGCCGCATGACTCAACCCAACCTGCGCGCAGCTCCGATCGTCTATGACCCGTTCGGCGTGAAAACCGTTGACGCGGTCTTGTCGACCCATTACCACAACGACCACATCGATCCGTTCTTCGCAGCGGCAGTGATGCAAAACTGCGCGGCCGATGTTCCTTTCATCGGACCTCAAGAAAGCGCCAATAAATGGCTCAGCTACGGTGTCCCCGCCGATCGCATCAAAATCGTGCGTCCCGGTGATGTGGTTCAGGTTAATGACGTAGAAATCGTGGTCCTGGATTCCTTTGACCGCACCTGCCTTGTCACCGCTGATGAAAATATCCGCGGCGTTTTACCCGATGACATGGACGACAAAGCCGTCAACTACCTGATTAAAACGCCGGGTGGCAATATCTATCATTCCGGTGACTCGCATTACTCTGTCTACTACAAAAAGCACGGCAACGACCACAAAATCGATGTCGCCCTGGGCTCCTTCGGAGAAAACCCGGCCGGTAACCAGGACAAGATGACCTCCATCGATATCCTGCGCATGGCGGAAGCACTGAACACCAAGGTGGTCATTCCTTTCCATTACGACGTATGGACCAACTTCAAGGCTGATCCGCTGGAGATCTTAATGCTCTATGATTACAAGAAATACGTCTTGCAGTACAAGTTCAAACCCTTTATCTGGGATGTCGGCGGCAAGTTTGTGTACCCGAACGATCAGGATCTGCGTCAATATCACTATCGCCGCGGTTTTGAAGACGCGTTTACCGATGAACCCAACGTGCCTTTCCGTTCCATTCTGTAATTAAGCTTCTATCGTGAATCAGGAAGCCTCCTCGCGCCATGCCGCGGGGAGGCTTTTTCTTGCTGTCGAAAGGATGCATAACATAAAGATAAATAGTTTTCGTTTTGCCGTCTAAATGCTGCCCTAAGAGTTTGCGCTTTGAACATTTTGTTCTATGGGGAAAGGACGCTTTACTATTATGAAAACGAAGAAGATTTCAGTATTCTCCCTTGTTCTCATCTTCATATTTACTTCATTTGCACCCCGCATTTCTGCTGTCACTTCTTCAGGGACCTACAATGCTATGCCTGATCTGGTCGGTATGACCGAGGTTGAACCCTTCGAATACGAGTTTCTGCCCGCGAGCTCTCAATGGATGGAGCTGATTGCCGATGAAACGCCGGCCACACTCCAAGCGACATACGAACTGGCAGACAATGTACTGGCGCTGGATGAAAATCAAAATGTCACCGGGAGCATCGCTTCTGCAGGGCAGCTCTTGTCCGGCAGCTCGGTTCAAAAGCTTAAACCCAATAAATTAGTTGAGCAGGGTGCTTATGTTCCGGCGGACCTCCTCGATGCTGCGGCAGCCAATGCAGGGGATACGATCAAAAACGGCACGGTGGTCGTGGACGAAAAAACCGGCACCGCTTTTAAGGTCGTTTCGCCTACCACCTATTCGGGGGCATTTGATGCTGATGAAAGTCTACAAAATACAGTTAAGCCGCTGGAAGGCAGCTATTCCGTCACGCAGCCCGAGCTGAGCGAGGTGATCAAAAACTTTGACCTCCCATATCAAACCGTCAGCCTCACGCGCGGGAATATCAAGGAATTCGCTCCGAACATAGAGGGGAGCGTTGTCAAACCCTCCCAATACAAGCTATTGTCCACCGACAATGATTTCAAATATGTGTCTGACAACCCGCTGATTGCTCTGAAATTTGACAACTTCGTTTTTGAGCAGGAGCTCAGTGACGGTATAAAAGTGAAGGTCACCATCAACGGCGGCCAAGCGATCGACAGCATGGACCTGACCGGCCGTTACAGCGGTTTTAATGGCTACCAAATCAAGATGAAGGTCGACCAGGAATGCATGCTCAATGTGACCCTGGATGTCGAGATCAAGCAGGAAATCCGCATCCCGCTCTACGCTTTGACGTCAGCTTCGGTGTGGGCAGCATCTCGGGCGGCGTTTTCGCCATCCTTGGGATCAATGGCGAGCTGCGTCTGGAAATAGAGTCGAATACCTTTGTTGGTGTGACTCAGGGCGTTGGCGGCGGCACTTTTGCCTATGTGCCGACAAGTACCAGACCGATATTTGATCAGGAAATCAAGGTCGACGGGAACGTCGCGCTCTCCGGCCAAATCAATGGCTACATTAAGTTCGGACCGATGGTGCGCCTCGAGCTTTTCGGTTTTGATTTGGTGGGCGTAGGCATTTTTCTGGGGGCAGGGGTCAAAGTCGCTCTAACTTTGAAAACGCTGGATGTCGAGCTATACGCCTTTTTAACGTTTACCTGACTATTGTGGGCAAAACGTTCAATCTCGCGAATTTTACGCCGACTATTTTTAAGCGAAAGCAGGCCAACACTGCGGGTTACCGCGTCAAAATACTGGAGGCTTTTGTCAAGCCCGGACGCTTTGGAGGTACGATCGAAATGGAGCCCGACGATCCGGAAAATCAAGCGGGCTATGTTCCGGCGGCGAACATCCCTTACCGGGTCCTTGTTGTTCCACAAGGCGTGAGCTTTGACCCAAACCATCCCGAAACCGCCAACAGCAATCCGGACATCCGAAAATATCCGGCGGACGGCTGGGATGTGACCAACGCTGAAGGCGAATTCATCCGGATGGACGGCAGCATCGTTATGAACGAGAGCGGTGAATTTGTCCAAACCGAAGACAGCGCGGCAAACGAGGCACAAAAATTTTTCCTGAATAAGGACGATTCAGCTTATCTTGAATTTCAAGTCGGCGGTGAATCAGGAAACTTCCTGTCCGATCCCATTCATCCGACGCTGCCCTTTTCGAATGTCACGCTTACCAAGGCAGACTACTTCAACGACTTTGTGACGGGTCAAGTGCAGCCCATCCGTGTGCTCAACTGGGCAGCGACGCAGAAGGATCCGCCCGAGGTCCAATACATGTGGGCCTATTACAAAAACGGCCTTGTTCACATAAGCCCGAAGCATTCGCTCGGTTTTGACAGCTGGAGCTATGGAGGTAAGGCAAGCGGCCTGACGGACGACTACGGCAATTTTGATACCAGATGGCATTTTTCCAAAATTGACAACGGTTTAACGATTCCAATCATGTTAAATGCAATTGATGTTCGTGCCAACGACAGCAGTCCTCTTGAGTACATCGACGTCTCGCTCGTCGACCATGAGGCCGTATTCAATAAAACAATCCCGGCCAAACCCACGATGGATCTGTCCTACAGCCGCACGGTCACAGCGGTAGATAATTCTTATAAGCGCAGTGAATCTGAGGGCAAAATCACCGAAGAAATGGCTTATGACGAACATCTGTGGATCATCAATCCGGGCGGAACGCGCACTGTAACAGAAGAACAATTCGAGTATTCGGCCTGGAGCTTTTCCACCGTTGACTCCACCTACAGAACGAACGACATGGCCATCTGCAATGCGATTGCGGCCCTCAGCGGAAACAATAAGTGGTCTATGACGCCCAGTACGGTGCTGCCACACGGAAACGCCATTTTGACACCGGTGCTCGACGATAAAGGCAATGAAACCGGAACGGCGCTGTTTTCGCAGCGGGTCACTGTTCGCTGGGTTTGGCAAAAGCACCCCAATCCGGTGAAAATCATCAGCGCGGACAACACCGAGACAACGGCGGAAGGCGGCAGCTTTCAGGTCGCTGCTACGGGCTTTGCTCCTTTTGCCTACTCGCTGAAAGGCGGACCTCAGGGCGTCGTCATTGACAGTGAGAGCGGAATCATCACATTTCCTGCCGGTCTCACCAAGCAGCAATATACCTTCACCGTCCGCGCAGAGGAGGACAGGACACAGCAGATCCTC
>CAYNZF010000009.1:0-40275 GCA_964401615.1 uncultured Oscillospiraceae bacterium | reverse complement strand
GAAGTTGTGGCGGCAATGCAATATCCGCGATTGGACCAATATTACGGCCCTGGAAGTCAATTTGACACTTGACACGATGGCGCAGATGCATGAGGACGTTTTTGCCGCGATTTTGACAGGCGATCCCGCCCGGGCGACTGAGAGCATCAGTGGACATCTGGGTACTTTTGCCAATGTACTCATCGACTCCCGTAAACGCGCTGATGAAACCGCTTTGGGTGACGATGCCTCGAAATGAGGTTTTTCCTGACCGCTCCGCATTTTCGAAAAAATTTGACTTTGAAATTTCTGAATCTTACTTGAAATATGGACAATCATCGGCTGAGGGAAATATCTCTCGAGGTCGCGTCTTCGCGCAGCTCTGCGCGATGTATGGAATCTATCCGGCAAAAGGAGCTCACCATTGTGAAGAAAAAAATTCTGCTTGTTCTCTCAATACTCTTGTCCCTTTCTATCCTGAGCGGCTGTGCACAGGCGGTGACAACGGCGTCCGCGCCGGCTGCGGCAGCGACGAGTTCGGCAGTAACTACCACTGAAATCAAACCAACGGGAGAGGCCGCCACTCAGACAATTACAGAAGCGACCGACAGCGGCTTTCCAGTAACGATCACCGACCATCTGGGACGAACGGTAGAAATCACAAGCGAACCGCTTCGGCTGGTCAGTGGCTACTACATCACATCGTCCCTTTTGATCGCTCTGGGCCTGGAAGATAAGATCGTAGGTCTGGAAGCCAAAGCGGACAATCGGCCCATCTATAAGCTCAGTGCCCCCGGACTGCTCGACTTGCCGAATGTCGGCAGCGCCAAGGACTTCAACCTGGAAGCTGCACTGGCCCTGAAGCCCGATCTGGTGATTTTGCCCGTCAAATTAAAGGACGTGGTCATGACCCTCGCTGAAATGGGGATCACTACCCTCGCAGTCAATCCGGAAAGCAAGGATGAACTGCAGCAGACGATCGAGATGCTGGGGGAGGCGACCGGAACCAGTGAGCGGGCCAAAAGCTTGCTCGAAAAATCCCAGGAACTTTCCGATAAAGCTGCGGCTTTTGGTCAGGGGGAAGCCGGGCAGAAAATCTATCTGGCCGGAAATAGTGCTTTTCTTTCAACCGCCGGCTCAAAGATGTACCAATCCTCCCTGATTACGAACGTGGGCGCTGAAAATGCAGCCGCAGACCTGACGGACAACAGCTGGGCGACCATATCCTACGAGCAGCTGCTGCAATGGCAGCCCGATTTGATCGTGGTGGTTCCGGAAGCGGTGTATTCAGTCGATGAGGTCCTGGCCGATCAAAGTCTTTCTGCTTTGAAAGCCGTGCAAGAGAAAAAAGTGTATCAGATGCCGCAGCAGTTTGAAGCCTGGGATTCACCTGTACCATCCGGAGTGCTCGGGCAGCTTTATTTGGCCAGTACCCTCTATCCCTCAAAATACAGCAGCGCTGAATTCGCCGAGGATGTTGCAGAGTTCTATCGAGAATTCTATGGCTTTGAAGCTGTACTGAGCCAATGAAGCGGAAGTGGACGGCGGTACTGATTCTGGCGGGGGCCTTGTTTGTGCTGTCGCTCGCGATCGGTAAGTACCCCTTGCCATTAGCACGTTTGTTCAACGGTTTTGCAGAGGATGCATTGGGCAAAGAAGTCTTTTATAATCTTCGTTTACCGAGGACCATCACCGCGGCCTATACCGGTTTCACCCTGGCTCTGGTGGGTTCGGTCATGCAAACCATCTTTAGAAATCCCCTGGCTTCGCCGGACATCATGGGCGTTTCGAGCGGGTCGGGCGCGGGTGCGGCCTGCGCGATCCTTTTCCTCGGGGGAGGGGTGCTGGCGGTCACCGTCAGTGCTTTTGCCGGGGGACTGGCCGCGGTCGCCTTGTCCATTCTGCTGGCCAGGGGCGGCAATTATCGTCAGCTCGCAACTTTCGTGGTCTCAGGCCTGGCGGTCAATGCCCTGGCCCAGGCGGTCTTGATGTTACTTAAAAAAACAGCCGACCCAATGAATGAACTGGCCGCGATCGACTTTTGGCTGATGGGCGGCCTCGGCGGCGTGACTCTGGTGAGAGCCCTCACCGCGATAGCCACCACAATGCCGGCTCTGGTCCTTTTGATCCTCTTGAACCGGCAGGTTTCGCTGCTGTCTTTACCCGACTCGGAAGCTGCGGCACTGGGGGTCAACCTTAAGTTGATCCGTCCCGCTCTTCTGGTTTTAGCCACGCTGATCGTCGCGGGGGTGGTATCAGTCACAGGGCTGATTTCATTCATCGGGCTCATCGCGCCGCATCTGGCCAGACTGCTCCTAAAGAAGAACAACTTGAACAGCTGGCTTTTTGCCGGGTTGATCGGAGCCTGCCTGCTGCTGGGCGCGGACCTGCTGGCACGTTCCGTCAGCAGTGCTGAAATTCCCGTCAGCATCCTGACGTCCCTGATTGGTGTTCCGCTTCTTATCACGATCGTTTTAAGAAGGGGGCAGGTGCCATGAGTCTGAAACTAGAAGCCTTTTCGGCCGGTTACCGGAATTGGGAAACCGCTGCCGTGAATATGGAGATCCCGAGCAAGCGTTTGACAGGGCTGCTGGGGCCCAACGGTTCAGGCAAAAGTACCTTGCTCAAGGGCATGATGGGCTTGACCCGTCACCGTGGATCGATCAAGCTCAATGGCCTCGAACTGGCCGAGGCGGGAAGCCGGGAACGAGCTCGTTATCTGGCTTATTTACCGCAGCGCCACCAGTTTACCTACCCGATTTCGGTCGAAGAAGTCATTTTGATGGGCTTTAATCCTGAGATGGGTGTATTTGAAAACTACTCCGGCAGCCAACGCAGTAAAGTCCGCACGGTCCTGGCTCAGATGGGCTTGGAAGCACTGATCCAGTCCGACTTCACCCGTTTAAGTGAAGGCCAGAAGCAGCGCGTCATGCTGGCACGCAGCCTGGTGCAAGAGGCGGAAGTACTGTTACTGGATGAACCCGACAGTGCCCTGGATTTCAGCGCCGGCCGCGCCGTACTGGGACTGGTCAGAAATCTGATTCAAAAAAGTGAACGCTGCGGCCTCGTGGTCCTGCACGATCCCGGCCTGGCCTTGAAATTTTGTGACCGAATCGAACTTTTGGCGGATGGCGGTATTGTGGGCCGCATCGATCCGGGCGAAGACTCGCTTGAAAGCATACGCAGCAAGCTCAGCCTGCTTTATGGAGAAGTCGAGCTTTTTCTCTCGCCACAGGGTCATTACGCGCTTGATGTGCCCTAAACTTGGACCGCTCCTGCAATGCTTGATAAAAGGGATGATCAAATGAGCGAAGCAATCAAAAAATTCACAATTACGGGCCGGCCCGGTTCAGGAAAATCCACACTGCTGCGCAGACTTGTGGCCAGCCTCGCCTGGCAGAGTGCAGGTTTTACGACTTTGCCTTACTACATCGAAGGGGAGAGGCGGGGCTTCTATCTGCACAGCCTGCTTGAGCTGCCCAATTCCTTGAACAATCTGCCCATCTCCGTCGTCCAGACCCCCGGCCACAGTGTAGGTGTAGGAGAGAGTTTTCGCAGTCTGGGCATGGCCTGTCTCCGGCAAGCGCTTGTGAGCTCGTCTGACGGCCTGGTACTTGACGAAATCGGACGTTTTGAGCAAAACGAAGCGGATTTTCTGGATACTCTGCAGACGGTTTTTTCACAGTACCCAAAACCCATTCTGGCGGTCCTCAAAGCGGAAGAGATCCCCTTTCTTCAAGAATTGAAGAAGCGCCCGGACTTCATCCATATTGACCTCGATCAGATCGATCGAGAAGAGGCCTTTCACCTTATGCTCGCTCACTTACAAGCTTTATAAGACCAGGGCAAAACTTAGTTTCACATACGATACAGGAGTAACATGGAACGTTTTCTCAATCTGATCCTCATGGCAGCCGGCCGCGGCACCCGATTCGGATCGAATAAATTGCTCACGCAAGTTGAGGGTAAACCGCTCTTCAGACATGCCTTTGACCGCCTGCGCAGCTACCGGGACGCACACCCTCAGACATGTCAGGTCATCGTGGTTTCCGCATATCTGGAAATACTGAGCGCAGCGGAGGCCGCGGGTTTTACGGCCATTTATAACGACCGCCCGCAGGAAGGCATTTCGGTGACGATCAGGCTGGGTATGGCAGCGTTACAGGGCAAAAATCAAGCCGAAGCGGCTGTGTTTTTCACGGCCGACCAGCCTTTCATGCACGAGGAGACCCTTGCGGCCTTTTTAGAAAAGGCCCGAGCGTCTGAAAGAGGCCTGGTCACGGCAGCCTCTGAGGGTAAATTGGGTAACCCGGTAGCCTTCGATCGAAAGTATTACCCCGAACTGCTGCAGCTGCAGGGTGACCGCGGAGGAAAAGCCGTCCTGCACCGGCATCCGGGCGATCTGGAGCTCTTCGAAGTCGCGGCGGCGGAGCTCCTGGACATCGATTATCCGCCGCAATAGAGCGAGTTCAAATGCAAAAAACCGGTCCTTTCTTTCCTGAAAGAGCCGGCTTCTCGTTCTCAGTCTGATGTGAGCGTCAGGCTTTACGCTTAAATGCGGCCAAATGCTTTTCTGAAGCCTTCATCAATTTTTCGAAAGCGTCCACGAGGTCGTCGGGCAGATCATCCTGTTCCAAAAAGCGCTCATACATATCGATGTTTTTGATTTCTGCTTCAACACCGGTCGTGTAGGCTTCCTGAAGGGTCCCGGGATACTCGCCGCCTGCGGCCGTGTATTCCAGCACCTCCAGCTCATACTTGGCGAAGAGTGGCGTCAACAGCTTGATGTGCGTATCTTCAGCTTTTTTGATATTGGAAAAGGGTCTGATCTCCCCAAACTTGTCCATGATTTGTATGTACTCATCCCTGGCCAGGTATTCGTCCTCCAAGGCGTATTTCAGCATTTCCGACACGTCCAATTGCTCATCCGCGAGAGCGGCCTCAGCACCGATCGCTTGAGTATCATTTTCTGCGGCTTCAGTACTGTTTTCGTCCTCTTCGTCATCAGCGGCTTCTGTCACGGCAGCATCGTAAACTGTGGCTGAGGATACGCTGTCCGGAGAGAGACTGCTGTAGTTTCTGCCCCTTCTGCTGAGCTGAACATCGAGCGCCGCGGCTGCGGGCGAAGGTCTTAGTATTGATACAAGTTCTGATCCTTGTTGAGCGCTCGAGTCCAAAGCGGACCATTCCAAACCGGCGGACCCGTTATTCGCTATCTTGTTCTGCAGGCTGTATCCATCGGCATTGCTTTGGCAGGCGGTCACCATGACCACGACCATCAGGCCGGTGAGGATCAGGCTGAGGCTGCGTTTAAAAATATTTTTCATAGAAGTCTCCCTTCATTTCTGTGTGATACAAAGTGTTTAATGGACCTTATACCTCTAAAACGATTCACCAGAAGGATTCCTTGCAAAAAAAGAGCCGCGGCAGGAATTTCCTGCAGCGGCCCTCGACTCAGACAATAGAAAATTTATGCTCTGCGTCCCAATTCGCCGTCCACGATCATCAGCGCTCCGATTTGGCCGTTGCACAAGGCGAGACGATTGACCCAGTAAGTGGTCTGCTCCTCTTCCTCGACTTGTTCGCTCAGGAACCACTGCAGGAAAACAGCGGCTGCATAGTCTTTATCGGCATTCGCGATGTCGGTCAATTCGATGAAACGTGAAGATACGAATTCTTCATGTTTTAAGGCGGCTTTCATCACATCCAGCATGTTGTCCTAATCGCCTTCAGGCTTGGCAATCGTGTCCAAAACGACGTCCGCGTTACGCGCGTTGATGTAATGGTAGATTTTTTCAGCGTGTTTCAGTTCTTCCTGATACTGATGCTCCATCCAGTTCTTCAAACCCGGTAGATCTTTGGCGTTGGCCCAAATGGCCATGTGTCGGTAGAGATATGCGGAATGCACCTCGATGTTGTATTGCTTGTTGAGTTCTTTTAAAAGCTTGCTTGAAAGTTTCATATTTTCACCTCATCTAAAATTTTGTGGTTTTTTGTACATAAACATCATAATCGAAAAGTCATATTTTACAAAGGATGTTAGACATGGCTAATTATAACTCAAATAACAATAATTATCAATAGTTTTCAGAAGAGTTTTGGCCGTGTTAACTCGGCTCCTTCGGCTTATTTCAGGGAATTTATGCACTAAATTCCCTATTTTTTGGCAAAGGAACTGATTTTCCACTAACCTAATGGTATGGTTTACTAAGCGGTCGTACAGCTGTCCCCGGCTCTGCAAAAACAAAATAAACACGTTTGGAGATTCAAGCTCATCATGGACAATGAAATTAGATTTATTGACACACACACGCACATTCTTCCTGGGATGGATGACGGTGCCGCGAATCTTTTTGAGGCCGAAGCGATGATACAGGCACTGGTTCAGCAATCTGTCCGGGAAGTATGGCTGAGCCCCCATTATTATGCGCACAAAGAAGCATTGGCTTCGTTTTTAGCACGCCGGCAGGCAAGCTACGACGCGCTGCTGCCTGTTTTGCAAAAATACCCCATCCGCTGGCGTCTGGGTGCTGAAGTGTATTTAACCGGCGCATTATTCAACTTAAAAGATCTGCAGCCGCTGTTCATGTCCGGCAGTGACTATCTGCTTCTGGAAATACCTTTCGACGCCTCTTCAGTGGAACACATTTCTGAACAGATTGCTCGGCTGATCGACAACCATGAGGTCGAGATCGTGTTGGCTCATATCGATCGTTATGACTTTATGTATAAAAAAACAGCGCTCGAGCGTTTTCTGGATCTGGGCGTCGACTTGCAGTGCGATTTGGCTTTCATGGATTCTTCGTGGTTGAAAAGGCGCACTATTTTCAAATATATAGAAGAGGGATTGATACAACATTTCTGCACCGATTGCCACAACATGTCCAGCCGCGCACCGCAAGTTACGGTAAAGCTGGACAAAATGAGCGAGAAATTGTCCAAAAATAGTTTTGCACATTATTTTAAAACAGCTGATTAATTATATTTAACATATTTGGTAAAAAACCGAAATAAATGAAAATTTTTGTTATAATATCTAGGGAATATTTGGGTTATTTAAAAAGGGGAATATGATGCAAGAAAACGAACAGGATAACTCCGAGCTGGAAATTTCGCTTGGTGATATTTGGGAAAGCATAAAAAAACATTTGCTATTAATTATTATCATCGCGGTAATCAGCACAGTCGGAGGCTACGCGGTCTCCAGATTTTTGATCGCACCGCAATATCTTTCCACCACCAAACTTTATGTGGAAGTCAAAACCTCAGGTACAGATAACGTCGGTGCTGAATTGAGCGCTTTGAATTTTGCCCAAAAAATCGCCAATACGTATACCGAACTTTTCAAAACCACAACTTTTCTGGAAAAAATCGCCGCTGACAGCGGTGGCCAAATCGGTATTACGGACTTACAAAACATGATCAAAGTGGTGGTCGTGGGTGACACTGAAATTCTCAATGCTTCTGTGAACTCCGATAATCCGGAACTGGCGTACAAAATCGCTCAATCGATCGAGCGCCTGGCTCCGCTTGAGATGAATAAAATTAAAAAGAACGCCACCCTCAATGTCATTGACCCCCCGGTACAGCCGACCCATCCGATTTCACCCAACATCTTGCTTAATACTATGATTGCAGGCCTGGCCGGTTTGTTTCTGGCCATTGCCTTGGCGATTGTGGTCGACATGCTGAGCGTGAGAATTCGCACGGAAGAAGATATAAAGAAAAAAACGTCTTTAAAAATCTTGGCCGTCATTCCGAAATTGTAAGAGGAGTCATACATGCAGAACAATTCTGAAAGCAAGCCTGCGATACAAAGCGTTGATCCGCTCACCCAAACCGAGCTGACTGAGAAGGGGACACTGTCCGCAGCTGCGAGGGGACAGACCAGATCGAAAAGGAAGTTCAAAGCCTTTGATAAATTCCACAATAACAACGTACTTGAGTTTTTTAACAATGCCAGGGTGAATATTGATTACTCGATCATAAAAGCCGAAGGTGGGAAAATCATCACCATCACCAGTGCACTGTCCGGTGAAGGCAAGACCAGCTGCGCCTGCAATTTGGCCAGGGCTTTTGCCCAGGTTGAAGACAGTAAAGTCCTGATCATCGATTGCGACATGCATAAACCCAAGGTGCACCGCTTCTTTAAAATCAATAATACGCCCGGATTGAGTGATTACCTGGCCAAGAAGAACACCTTGCCTGAGTGCATCGCCAAAGACAGTGAATACAACGTATTTGTCTTGTCAAGCGGGACCACGGTCCCCAACCCGACCGTCTATTTGGGGAGTAAAAGCTTTAAGGCTATGTTGAAATATCTGCAGACCCAGTTCGATTTTATCATTATCGACACCCCGCCTGTTCTGGTTTTGGCGGACGCGCGTTCTTTTGCCAATGAGACTGACGGTGTGGTGCTGGTGACGCGCGCGAACCAATCCAATATTCCCGAGCTGAAAGCGGCTCAGGAGACCTTGCTCAAGGTCAAAGCCCAGGTTCTGGGTGTGCTTCTGAACGATGTGGTCTATAAAAAAAGTCAGTACGGGAAGTATTACGGGAAGTACGACGACAGAGACTAGCCTAAAACTGCGCGTCTTGGAACAGCGTTCGAATTTTGGCCGTGTTAACTCGGCTCCTTCGGCTTATTTCAGGGAATTTATGCACTAAATTCCCTATTTTTTGGCAAAGGAACTGATTTCTGCGAAATGCGAAAATTGCAAAACGGCCGGGATCAGCTCAACCGAAAGCCGTCTTCGAAACGTGCCCAGAATTCATCCACATCCAGTGGGGTTGACACAGAAGCAGCCAAACGCCGCAGATCCGCTGCGTGGCTCAGGCCCTTGGTGTACCAGCCCAGGGTTTTTCTCAGCTCTTTACACGCCAAATCCACGCCAATCTGTGCCATCAGCCCGCGGCTGTGTTGACGGCCGATGGCCGCGCGTTCGGCGATACACGGCGGGGGAGTGCCTGCCCCGTTTTTTAAATACTGCAGTATTTCCGGAAAAATCCAGGGATGACCCATGGCGGCCCGCCCGATCATGACGCCGGCTGCCCCGCTCAGTTCCAGGACCTGCAGGGCCGTAGGTCCATCGACGATGTCGCCGTTGGCCAGAAGCGGAATACCTCCGGCCTCAGGGTCGCCCAGAGCAAGGCGTACCTCTTGAAGAACAGCCCAATCCGCTTTACCCGCATACATCTGACTTCTGGTGCGAGCATGCACACAGATCGCGTCCGCTCCTGCCGCAGCCAGCCGGGCCGTAAATTCAGCCGCAATGTTTTCTCCGGCCTGAAAGCCAATGCGTGTTTTAACGGTGCAAGCCTTCCCCAGCGGCGCACAGTGTTTTTTCACTACAGCGACAATGGCCGCGGCCTTCTCGGGATCCAGCATAAGGGCGGCTCCGGAACCCGATTTTACGACTTTGGGCACAGGACAGCCCATATTGAGGTCGATGATCGCGACATCCCGCGTACGCTCATCCGTGAATATCCTCTCCAGCGCCGCCTCGAAATCGTCCGGCTCCGCACCGAAAAGCTGGATCGCAGTCGCTTTCTCAATGCCCTCGATAGCCAAATAGCGCATTTGTTTGTCCAAAGATTTGGCAAAACGAATCCCCCGCGCGCTGACCAATTCGGTCACCACCAGGCCGGCCCCCAGCTCCGTACAAATCCGGCGGAAGGGGAGCTCGGAAATCCCGGCCAGCGGCGCCAGGCAGATCCCGTTGGAAATCCATACCGGCCCGATTTTCAGCGGCGCGGCGGCAGGGTGGGGGCGTGTCGATATTGTGGTGTTTCTGTCATCAATCATGCACTGAGTTTATCATGCGTCCAGAGAAAATAAAAAGCCCGGTGCTGGCGCGGCTGCGCCATGCTCCGGGCTTTAAAGATTAATGATCAAACTGGGATCTTTCTGTGTCAACCGGCTGATTCATCGACGATCTTGGCATCCACGGAATTTTTCTTGACCGATTCAATTCCTTTGGTGCAGGCCGCCATACTCTTATAGCCTTCCGAAGTGGCGATGACCTGGCCGTTTTTGGCTTTCAGATGAAAACGAAGTTCTCCGGCTTTGTCCTTGTAGAGTTCGAATTTGGGATTTTTCTTGAGCTGGAATGCCTCAACGGTCTGATCCTCTACATCAGCGAGCGAGGCATTCGTGACCACTGAAGCGATTCCTTTCTTGCAACTGGCCAGGGACGCATAAACTTCACTCGTGGCGACCACTTGTCCATTGGTCGCGAGCAGATCAAACTTGATGCCGGTTTTTGTTTTTCTGATCACAAATTTACCCATAAGCAAGACCTCCATTACTTATGAATTTACCTATATTCTAACAGCTGAAGAGATAAATGCCACGTTATTTTAGGCTTATTTGAGAAATCAGCGGAATACGCTGCCCCAGTCACCAGCATTTGAACAATGAAAGATATACTAGATATGTGATTTTTAGGACCGTGTGATAAAATGCCAGGCGCTCTGTGTGCTTTTTTGACCTTGAGGGGGGATTTCTGATGACTGATCCACTGACGCTGCTGCTGCAGGTTTTGCCAATCATCTTGCTTATCGGCCTGGGCATGTTTTTGAAACAGATCCGCTATCTGACGCAAGACGGTGTCGATCAGATAAAAAAACTGGTCATGGGTATCGGCTTACCGTCGATGCTGTTCTTGACTTTTGCCCACACCACGCTAAACCCGGTGTATCTGATCCTTGTGGCGGTTGTTTTTTTCAGCTGCCTGCTCATGCTCGTGCTTTCCGGCTGGATTTTGAAGCGGCTGAAGGTCGACAATCCTTATGCCCCTGCTCTATTTACCGGCTTTGAAACCGGCATGATCGGTTATGCGCTCTACATTGCGGTTTTTGGTCAAGCCGAAGTCTTTCGCTTGGCAATCGTGGACCTGGGGCAGGTGGTCTTTGTTTTTTTTGTTTTAGTGACCTTTATAAAACGGCAAAACGGCGACCGGCCCGGTGGTGTTGAGCTCGTGAAATCATTCCTTTTGTCACCGATTATCGTGGCCATCCTTTTGGGCATCGTGGTCAGCGCAAGTGGCCTGGGTGTTCAACTGGACAACAGCCGCGTCGGCGCAATGCTCACGAACATCTTACAAATGCTGGGTAATCTGACGGTACCTTTGATCACCTTGGCCATTGGCTTTGAGTTACAGTTGAGCCGGGCTACTTTTAAGTGGCCCCTGCTGGCTGCGGTTGTGCGCATGCTTGTCTTGTTCGGGCTGGCGACCCTGATCAACCGGGTACTGATACGTGGGGTCTTGCAGCTCGAACCGCAATTCGAAACGGCCTTGATGACCATGTTTCTCCTTCCGCCGCCTTTCGTCATTCCGATTCTGATGCTGCACCGCAAGGGCGATGCGGAACGAGCAGAAGGACAGCGGCAGTTCGTGCTCAGCACTCTGTCGATTCACATGGTCTTGTCTCTGTTCGCCTTTATCCTGGTCATTGCCTGAGTATATAACCGAAAAGTTCAAAAAAGCACCCCGGCTCAATTCAAGTCGAGGTGTTTTTTGGTGGCGTTCCCGGCGAGGATCGAACTCACATCAGCAGCTTCGGAGACTACTGCCTTATCCATTAGGCCACGGGAACAGTTATTTAACTAAAGTGGATTATAAGGTGATTGGCCCGTAACTGCAAATGTTCAAGTAAAAAAGCCAAAAAACAGCGGATACCGAAGAATTTTCAAATTCAGCATTTGAAAGGGCTCTTCTGTATCCGCATCCGTTGTTTCCTCAGGGGAGCTTAACGAAAATTGAGGGCTTGTCTTTGGCTTTCAGGTCTTAACGGCCCTTTTTCTGGCCGCTGCCGTCGAGGGGACGCACGCCATCGTTGACACAGTCCTCGCAGGAGCCGTCACGCAGCTGCGCACCGTCATTGGTGCAGGTACCGCTGCCGCCTTGTTCTCCGCCGTTTTGGCGATTTTGCCCGGCTTCACCTACACCGGCTTTGGCCTCTTTCTGATTCTTGTAATGCTTTAAGTTTTGATCAGAAACATTGACTTGATTGCGATTCTGAGTCGCGGCCTGATTTTCTCCGTAATTGGCGCAGTCTTCATTTACACAGACGCCTGTGCCTGTTCCGTCCATGGCACCATTTCCGTTACCTGCAGCCGATACACCACTGATGGTACCTGCGACTAAAACCAAGGCCAATACTGCACTTGCGAATACTTTTTTCATGTCGATATCCTCCGTAAATAGTTTTTTGAGGCTTTTGCCTTCAACTCTAATACGAATGATGGAAAGCAATCCTTGCATGCTTCAAAAAATAAAATGCAGGTTTTAGCTTCGAAGGCAGAGCAGGATCAAAGTTCAAAAGCCCACTCACCCGCCTCCATGAGCAGATGCTCGCGGCCATCGTATCCGCGGCCGGTAATCCTCAGGTCAGCGGTACCGATCATAAAATCCTCGTGAATGGCGGATTCATTGACACCCATCGCATGCAATTCAGGCTTAGTGAGAGTGGTGTAGCCTTTGACGTTGGAGGTATAGGCTTCACCCAGCGCGAGGTGGCAGGCCGCGTTTTCGTCGAAAAGCGTGTTGTAAAAGAGCACGCCGCTCTGCTTGATCGGTGAACTCGCCGGCACCAGCGCCAACTCACCGATCGAAGCCGCGCCCTCATCTGTGGCGAGCAGCTCCCTCAGGACGTCTTCACCGACCTCTGCACCCCAGGCCACGGCCCGGCCTGCTTCGAAGCGAATCCAGAAGCGATCGATCAGCGCACCGCGCACAGACAGGGGCATGGAGGCAAAAACGACGCCTTCCGCAGTCCGATAATCAGGTGTGGTGAAGCATTCTTCGGTCGGTAGATTGGCGTTGAAAAATATGTTTTGAAGGCTCGTTTCGCCGCCCGCCAGCCAGATCGATTCACGGAGCAGGCCGATTTTGAAATCGGTGCCCAGGGCATTGCTCAGATGAAGTTCTTTGAGCTGCAAGTCGTTTAAGGCCTTGCTGCGTTTACTGAAGTGACGGTTGCGTTCTTCCCAGACCGCGACGACGTCTCGACCTTCTTCCAAATAAACCGAGGAGAAAATCAAAGCCCACAATTTCTCGATCGACTCACTCTCGCTCAGTTCCGGAAAGACTTTTCGAGCCCAGGCTGCGGAAGGTGCAGCGACCACGGTCCATTGATATTTATTGTCCATCTGTTCCTTGAATTTTTTCGTGCTCAGATAGCGTGACAATTTGACTTGCATGAGCAGCGCCGGGTCGATTCCCTTGAATTTTTCCGGATCTGTGCTGACCACATGGATGAGAGCGGGCAAAACTTCAACTTCGCGCTCCAAACGGGCGAGCTGCCACTCTTTCACGCTGCCGAGGCGTTCCGCGGGAACGTGTTCATATGCCATGCGTTCAATCGGGTCGTCCTGCCATTCGACCGTGACTTCCGCGGCGCCTGCCTCATAAGCTTCTGCGACGATCAGGCGGGCCAGTTCGTGCTGTTCGACTGAGATGAAGAGCTTCAGTTCTTGTCCCTGCTGCAGGTTGACGCCGCTCCTGACGGCCAGGCGAGCGTATTCTTTCAAAAGATCCTGATTCATGATTTGTACCTTTCCTGATCGATCATCTTCCGTTTATTATACTTAAAACGCATGATTTCCGGCCTTCACGCTTGAGGTTTCAGGGCGTAAAAAACACCGCTCGCGGTCGCCGCCGGATCATCCATATCTTTGATGTAGGCTTCGGCCGTCGCGTGCACGACTCTTTTGCCCAGTCCCGTCAACTTGACATGCACATGCAGTGTCGCGCCGATTTTGATGGGTCTGACAAAATTGACCTGCAGCTGCACGGTCGGAATTTTATCGTTCTCGTGATAACTCAAAATAACCGTCGAGAGAGCAATGTCGAAGAGCGCAGCGATGATGCCTCCGTGCATGTTGCCATTGAGGTTGGAAGACCAGCGCGGCACCTTATACTGGAAAACGGCGCTTCGGTCCTTAAAATCACAGCTTGTGAGATGCAGGTGCATTTTTCCGTTGATGCTGCTCTTCAAAGAACGGCGATGCTCCAGATTCGCGTTGAGCGCTTCTTCAAAGGCGGTCTGGTCAAGTACTTTGGCTTTCATCCTGTTCGCATCTCCTTTAAAAAACATCGTCTCACTATCCTACATGGACTTGGCGATTTGATAAAGTGAAAAACTTTCTTTTGCCCCGCTTGATGCGTTATGATTTGGCAAAAGAACGCCCACGCAAGCTCTTTGAATCGAAGCGGGTGGGGTGAATGCGCAATCGCAGGAGGACAGTCCATGTCAAATCAGCCAGTTTTGCTTATTTCAGGGGGGTCGTCCGGTATCGGGCAGGCGACTGCGCGTTACTTCTCGGATCGCGGCTTCAAGGTTTATGAGCTCAGCCGCCGCTGCGTTGAACAGAAGGGGGTCACACATCTTGATTGCGACATTCGCAGTGAAGCGCAGGTCAAAGCAGCCGTGGGGCAAGTGATCGCGGTGGAGGGTCAAGTCAATCTGCTGATTGCCAATGCGGGCTTCGGCATCGGAGGAGCGCTCGAAACCACTTCGGAAGAGGCGTACATGAGGCAATTTGATGTCAACGTTTTCGGCACCCTGCGCCAGATTCAAGCGGTGCTGCCGCAGATGCGTGCCCAGAAACGCGGCCGCATCATCTGTCTGGCCTCAGTGGGCGGAATCGTCCCCATCCCGTATCAGTCCTTTTACGCAGCCAGCAAGGCCGCCGTGATCAGTCTGGTGCGCAGTTTGCATTTGGAAGTCAAAGATATGGGCATCGCGGTGACCGCTTTCTGTCCTGGAGATATCAACACCCCTTTTACCGCGGCCAGGGAAACGTACATTGATCCGCAGAGCCCTTACGCGAAGGCCGAACTCGCCTCCATTCTCAGAATGGAAAAAGACGAAGCCGCCGGTTTGTCTCCTGCGTCGATCGCCCGCGAGCTCTGGCGCATCGCTCACAAATCCGCCCCGAAAAGTCAGGTGGTCGGCGGAGCGGTTTATAAGCTTCTGGTCATTGTCAGCCGACTTGTACCCCTCAGATTGGTGGATTTTGTCCTGGGAAAAATGTATTCTCCCCCAAAATAGTCTCTACACCATCTCTTCCGGCTTGAACCAGCGGTCGAAATCAGCAGCCGTCACCAGCTGCAAAGCCAAAGCCGCCTCGCGCAGACTCAAATCATGGGTATACGCGTATTTCGCGATTTTAGCCGCGTTTTCATAGCCGATATGTGGATTGAGGCAAGTGACGAGCATCAGCGAGCGCTGCATGTTTTCGGCCATTTTCGCCTCGTTGACGCGGATGCCCGAAGCACAGTGCTGGTGGAAGGAGCGCATGGCGTCCGCTAGCAGCCGCGCAGATTGTTGAAAGTTGTAAGCAATGACAGGCATAAAGACATTTAGTTCAAAATTGCCCTGAGAAGCGGCAAAACCCACGGCCGCATCGTTACCCATCACTTGTACGGCCACCATGGTCAGCGCTTCGCATTGGGTCGGATTCACCTTGCCCGGCATAATGGAACTGCCCGGCTCGTTTTCAGGGATGCGGATTTCGCCGAGTCCACAGCGCGGACCTGAAGCCAGCCAGCGCACGTCGTTCGCGATTTTCATCAGGTTGGCCGCCAGGGCTTTGAGCGCCCCATGCGAAAAGACGAAGGCGTCTTTACTCGTCAAGGCGTGGAATTTATTGGCCGCGGTGTAAAATGGCGCTTCCGCCAGAACCGCCAACTCCTCAGCCACCAGCCGATCAAAGCCGGCCGGGCTGTTGAGTCCCGTACCCACTGCGGTGCCGCCCAAAGCCAAAGCACATAAAGGCGCCAATGCGTTCTCGATCATCGCGCGGCTTTGTTCCAGCATTACCCGCCAGCCCGATACCTCCTGGGCAAAACGAATCGGTGTCGCGTCCTGCAAGTGCGTGCGGCCGGACTTGATCACGTTCGGATAGCGTTCTTCCAGTGCCGCGAAATCCGCAATCAGAGGCGCGAAAGCGGGCAGCAGGCGATTGCGCAGCGACAGGACCGCGGCCACATGCATGGCCGCCGGGAAGGTATCGTTGGAGCTTTGTGATTTGTTGACGTGGTCGTTCGGATGGAGCAGATTTTCTCCGGCCAGAGCGTTGCCGCGATTGGCGATGACTTCGTTCAGGTTCATGTTGGATTGGGTGCCTGAACCGGTCTGCCACACGAGCAGCGGAAAATGTGCGTCTAAAGCTCCGGCGAGAATTTCATCACAGACTTGTTCAATCAGGGAGCAGCGTCGTTCATCCAAAACCGCCAGGCGGTAGTTGGCCCGCGCCGCCGCCTTTTTTACCAGCGCAAAAGCGCGCACGATCTCCTGCGGCATCTTTTCCTCGCCAATCTCAAAATGCTCGAGGCTGCGCTGCGTTTGTGCCCCCCAATAGGCGCTCTCGGGCACTTTGACCTCACCCATGCTGTCGTGTTCCAGTCTGTAATTGTCCATCGCCGCCTCCGTGGAATTGTTTTGCCTATATTTTACATGATTAGCCCAAACAGAGTCGTATTTTCGCGAAAAGTGAATTCGGTCTTGACAAAATGTCGTGAAATAGTCCTGTATTTTAGTCAATTTGTCGCTGGAGATTGTTCAAACTGCATAGTATAATTTTTGGGCAGTGTTTAAACTGACTTTTGTTTCGATTGGGGGAACAGGATATGAAAAATTATCCCACAACGCAGATACGCAACGTCGCCATTTTAGGCCACAGCGGATCAGGGAAGACATCGTTCGCGGAGGCTCTTTTGTTCAACGCGAAGGTGATCGATCGCTTGGGCAAGGTCAACGATGGCAATACCTTGATGGACTTTGATGCCGAAGAAACCAGACGTAAGATTTCAATCAACACTTCGATGGCCGCATTTGACTGGCAGGGCATCAAAGTGAATCTTCTGGATACACCGGGTGATTTTGATTTTATGGGCGAGGTGGTTGAAGCCTTGCGCGTCGCGGACAGCAGCCTGATTTTACTCAGCGCTAAAGACGGTATGTCCGTCGGTGCCGAGAAATCCATTCGCTACTGCAATGGCCGTGATATCCCTTATATTTTTGTAATTAACAAACTTGATGAAGCGCATACGGATTACTATAAAGCCCTGCAGGAAATCAAGGATTACGCCGGGGACGCAGTTGTACCTTTTATGCTGCCCCAGCTTCAGAATGAAAAAATTGTCTCCTTCATCGACGTGGTGAAGCGTGAAGCCTATAAAGTGACGAGCAATGGCGCTGCGGAGAAAATCGCCTTCCCGGCCGACCAGGAAGCCGCAGTAGCTGAGATTCATGAAGTATTGAGAGAACGGATCGCCGAGAGCTCGGAAGAGCTGATGGAGAAGTTCTTCGCGGATGAAGCGTTTACCGAAGAAGAGTTCAATCAAGGCTTGAACGCCGCTATCCGCAGCGGTCTGGTCAAACCGGTTTACGGCTGCTCCGCGCTCAACAACGAAGCCACGCAGTTTGTGCTTACTTCCGTCCTGGAACGTTTGCCTTCACCTGCTGACGCGCCGCCACGTGACGCGACACTCGCGGACGGCACGAAGCTGCAGCTGAAACCAAACCCGGGCGATCCTTTTGCCGCCCAAATTTTCAAGACCATCGTTGACCCCTTCGTAGGTCGAATCTCCTTGTTCCGTGTGTATTCCGGCGTCATCAAATCAGGCGACACCATTTACAACAGCAACCGCGATAAGGAAGAACGTGTAAACGGCCTTTCCGTGATGCTGGGGAAAAAATCTCAGACCGTTGACAGCATCTCCGCCGGAGATCTTGGTGCGATGACGAAACTGAGTGTCACGATGACAGGTGACACCTTATGTAAAAAAGAATCACCCATCTTCCTCAGACGCATCGAGTTTCCGGTGCCCAGCTTTGAACAGGCGATTTTACCGGTGAACAAGGGCGAAGAAGATAAGATCATGGCCGGCCTGAACCGTCTGCGCGATGAAGATCCGACCTTCAATATCGTGAACAACGCCGAGACCAAACAAATGGTCATCTCCGGTCTGGGTTCACAACACATTGATGTTTTGCGCTCCAAACTGCTGGCGAAATACAAAGTCGACTCCAGGCTGGAAGATCCGCGCGTACCTTACCGCGAAGCGATCCGTAAAAAAGTCAAGGTCCAAGGGAAACACAAGAAACAATCGGGTGGTCACGGCCAATATGGAGATATCTGGGTTGAATTTGAACCGGGTGAAACCGAAGCCTTGACCTTCGAACAGAAGATTTTCGGCGGTTCCGTGCCCAAGGCTTATCATCCGGCGGTTGAAAAAGGCCTGCTGGAAGCGGTAGACAAAGGCACGCTGGCGGGTTATCCCGTCGTGAACCTGAAAGCGACGCTGGTAGACGGTTCCTATCACGACGTCGACTCTTCGGAAATGGCGTTTAAACTGGCGGCTCACGTGGCCTTTAAAAACGGTATTCCCCAGGCTGCTCCCGTTATTTTGGAACCCATCAGCGAAGTAAAAATTTACGTGCCCAACGACCTGCTCGGAGATGTCATGAGTGATGTCAACCAGCGTCGCGGCCGGATCTTGAACATCGAGGCCAAGGCTGAGGTACAGATGGTCCTGGCGGAGATCCCCACCTCGGAAATGGCTTCATATGCCACAGATCTGCGTTCCATGACGCAGGGACGGGGTTGGTACAGCATCAAATTTGTCCGCTATGAACAAGCCCCGCAGCTCGTCCAGGATAAGGTCATAGCCGAAGCCAAGGCGAAAGCAGAAGAGGAGTAAGGCCGTATGTGCCCAAATTCCCAAGAACGACAACAGCAAGGCCATGTCAGCATCATTCGTAAGGGTGTCAACAAAGTGATCAAAACCGATGACGGTTATCATGTTGAAGACGAATACGAAAAATTGAGCGCGCTGGAAAAAATGAAGCTGATCCTCACCGAGGGGGCATTGGACTTACATCTCCATACCAATGCCTCTGACGGTTTTGACAGCGCGCCTACCGTGCTCAAGCTGGTCATGCAGATGAAGCTGAAGTCTTTTGCCATCACGGACCACGACACGCTTTGGGGTGTCAAAGATGTGCTCATGATCATCGACAAGCTCAAACAAATGCGGGTGAAAAACATGCCTCGCTTTATACCGGCTCTGGAACTCTCAGTCGATATGGATGGTCAGGAAATACATATTCTGGCTTATTATCCCAGTGGCGGACATCAAAAAATTCAGGACTTTCTGGACCAGTCCAAACAAGAACGGGTGACCAGAAACAAAGTACTGTGCAAGCGTTTGACCGAACTGGGCTTTCCGATCACCTATGAAGACTTGACGAAAGAAGGCGGACAGGTCATCGGCAGAATGCATGTCGCGATGTTGATGGCCAGGCGCGGTTTTGTCAGTACGGTTGAGGATGCTTTTGAAAAGTATTTGGGTGAGGGGCAAGTGGCGTTTATCGATCGTCACCATCCGAAAGTCGAAAGCGGTATTAAGGCAATTCTTGAAACCGGTGGGCTTCCCGTTTTGGCACATCCCGGCAAGTATGACTGGATGCAGGACGAACATGACACCACGCTCGTGCAGTCAAAATTGAAAAGACTGAAGGCCATGGGCTGTGTCGGAGTTGAAGTGATCCACGGTGAAACAACTTTGGCCGTTTCTGCCCTGATCGCTGACCTCGCCAAACAGCTCGGCTTGCTGCGTACCGTAGGGAGCGACTACCATGGCAGTAACAAACCCTTGGTGAAGATCTACACGGCGGAGCAGAATTTTTCGGACTACTTGCTGGCCTGAGTCTGGCACAAGACAGAAATTTCATAAATTACCATAATTGAAACCGGAAGCTTTGGGGCGGCCGGTTTTTCTAAATGGAGGTCTTTCTTGAATAAAGCAAAACCCAACACGCTGCCATAATAGTACGTCATTTTGCCAGGAGGCTATGGCTCCAGATAGGGTCTCAGATCGTAGATAGTGAATTTGTCTGTACCCTGGAATTGACGCGCCATCGGGAAATGCTCGATAAAGAAGTCTTCGTTCAAATCAGGCTGATTGAGGCGCAGGTCTTCATCAATGATCGCGTATTGCAGCCGGTAGAGATTGATCAACTCAACGAAGCGAGCGAAATCTCCGGCACAGCCCGACCAGAGTTCATAGTACTCTTTTTCACGTTGGAGGGAATCGTAACCCGCCGACCAGGCGTAATAAGGCCAGCCGTACCAGGTTTGGCGGCCTGAATAATAAAAACTGTGAAAAAACCAGGTGGGTGTCAAAAATATGGCGCGCTCATCGGTCTCCTTTTCAAGCCACTGGACAAAATCCGATCTGATTTCGATCCGGAACGGTTCCTTGTTTTGATTAAAATACGCAATCTGATCAAAAATTCCGCTCAGGACCAGAAGCACACCCAGCCCAAGCGCCGGGCCGCGCGTCAGTAATGCGCGCAGGGGAAAACGCCGCGGATGAAAACGATGAAAAACATTCCCCAGAGCCGTCACAATAGGCAGGCAGAGCAGCAAGCGAGTGATAAGCACATACTTGTGATTCACGTTCAGATCCGGTGTAAGGCTCACCGTCAAGGCAAAAATCAGCGGCAGCCACAGCGCAAAACTCAATGTTTTGCGAATCCGGCCCTGCATCAGAAAGGGCAGCACGATGAGTGCAGGCCAGGCCAAGCCCAGGAGCGTCATCAAGTAATCAAACATTCCTGCGGGGCTTTTATCCTGGCTCAAAAACCCCCAGTGAAATTGCCAGCTTACCAGGTTTTGGGCTCCCCCGGCGAAAAAGCGACTGTACAGCAAAGTCGCCCCCAGGCTGAGCGCCGCCGCGCCCAGGTATGACAATTTAGCCCGGGCAGGAATCGCCATGCCCAGAAGCAAAAGCAGGAGCGCGAGGGTCACCGCGCCATGCCAGTAGGGGAGACAAAATAAGAGCAAAGACGCGGCGGCCAGAAGCCTGCTCTGGGTCGGTGTGGGCAGCCAGGCACTGCGTGTCAACCAGAAGGCGGAGATTTTCTCCCTGGACGCGCTCGCTGCGATCTGAATACCGGATGCAGGACTGCCCCAGCCGGAGAGGGGGTGTTTCTCGTGTAAACTTGGCAGAAACAGCATTACGACGAGTAGTGCTGCGGCCAGGCCGAACAGTAAGTGCCTTTGGTTGGCGTAGACATTCATATTCCACAGGCCCCAATTGTCATTGGTTTGTTCTCCGATGAAAACATGATTGTTCAAGATCAAGTTCCACAGCGGAATTTTACTCAAGGCTGATTTATAGACGGTCTCCCTCAGAAAAGCGAGCCAGGCCAAAGAGCTCTGGAAAAAAAGCAAAGGCTGAATCCAAAACAAGGACGACTTTCTTTTGCTGAAATAGACAGCCAGCACAGCCATAAGTGCTGAAAAGCTCAGCAAACCCAGTGCGGAAGCGAGATTTAAAGCCGTAGTCAAATTTAGGCCGAGTGCATGCAGGCAAGCCGAAAAGAAAAAAAAGAAAAAGTGATAGCGCATGCCTGCCCCGCTAAAAACCGGATAATCCGTCGGAGCGTAGTTGTCCCCACGCGCAAAAGAGGCGATACTCGCCAGATGCGGACCGTAGTCGCTGACCACGGAACGGCCGGCGTTGATGGCGTCGTTTTGCGTATAAAAAACGCGAAAAAACAGTACATAAATCAACAGCCCCGTGAAAAGCAAGAACGCGATGATGGGCCAATTATTTTTAAGAAAACTTTTCGGATGAAGCGGCTTGAACTTAGTCAAACGATGCCGCAGCCACGGCCGTATTTTGTTTTTATTCAACGCTCGCAGCAAGGTGCGCTCACTGATCAACAAAAAGCCCGAGATGAGCACGGTCATGACGGCTATAGCGGCCAAAAGAGGGCTGCCATTCACATACCACTGCCAGCGGCTCAAGAGCGCCGTAATAAAATAGAGCAGCGTGGTGGCGGGCAAAACACCCAAAAGAAGCGCCGCGGGCCAGTTGAAAAAAGCTTTGGGTAAGTTCAACGCGGCTCGGTCTGCTGAGCCGGCAGGGTAAAACAAAAGGGCAGGCTCGGGTATCAATCTTTCTCGGATGCGGCTGCCTAGCAGAAACAAGAGCGCCAACCAAAAAAATGCCGTCACGGTTTTTGGGCCTCTGTTCGGACCTCCGCTTTACCTCGGGTCTGATTCGGCTCGGAAGGCAGCGCTTCGCTGAGCAGATAGCGGGGTCGGTTTTTAATTTCCATATAGATGCGGCCGATGTAGCTGCCAATCAGACCCAGGGACAGCATGATGCTTCCTCCCGTGATCAGCAGCAGTAAAATCACGGTGGTAAAACCACTCGCTGCCCGGCCCAGCAGAAAATTGACCACTGTTTGAATACCGAGCACCAGGGCAAAAATCCAAAACACAGCGCCGAGGAGCGTCACCAATGTCAGCGGTGCGGAAGAAAAGGAGGTGATGGCTTGAGCACTGAGCTTAAACAGCTGCTTGGGGGACCACTTGGAAACACCGCTGGTGCGCTCGTCAACCTCGAAAAGGAGTGGGGTGCGTTTGAAACCGATCCAGGCCGAAAGCCCACGAAAGAAAGTACTGCGCTCCGGGCACGCGTTGAAGGCGTCGATGGCCTTGCGGTCCAGCAGCTTGAAGTCGGAGGCGTTCTGCAGATCAAGGCGGCTGAGCCTTTTGAAAAGTTTATAAAAAACCCGGGCGGACAGTCTGCCCAAAAAACTTTCTTTTTGACGTTCCAGCTTGACGCCGTCGACAATGTCCCAGCCTTCATCGCGCCACAACCTGACCATCTCCGGTATGTAGCGCGGCGGATGCTGCAGATCCCCGTCCATCAGTACCGCACAATCTCCCCCGGCATGTTCAAGCAGAGCACAGACGGCCGCTTCTTTGCCAAAGTTACGTGAAAAACGCAAGGCATTCAGCCTGGGATATTTATATTTTTCTGCTTCGATGGCTGACCAGGTGCCGTCGCGAGAGCCATCGTCGACTACGAGAATTTCATAATCACAGTCTACGATCGTAGACAAAATTTCATCTACCGTCGCCAAGGTCAGCCCAACCTGCTCTTCTTCATTATAAAAAGGTATCAACACCGACAATTTCATGGATCACTCCCCAGCACATCAAAATTTATATCAGTCACAATTGTCCTGATTTTATCATATTGCTACATCAGCAGGTTAAGATGCTCAGAAATAAAAAAACCACCGGTGTTTTTCTGTGCAAGTCCATAAAATTTTAGCACTCCAATGCTTTTAAGGCGCATTTAATCCGTTCTTAACATGGCTAGCCTAGAATGCAAATGTACCAAGCGAAATGAATAGAAAACACTTGGTCCTGACAAAAACAATAATATCTGGAGGATTGAAAATGAAGAAAATCATAGCAAGCGCCGCCGCTCTGGTCATGAGTTTGAGCCTGATGGCCTGTGGCACAACTGATGTAAGCACAGACGCGGTCGCTACCACGACCCAGGCCGCCGCCGCCACGACCTCTGACGGCACCGCTGCCCTGTCCGGTAAACTCGTCGCCTCAGGTTCCACTTCTGTTCAGCCCATCTTCGAACTATTAGGTGAAGCGTTCATGGCCAAGAACCCTGATGTCACCGTTGAAGTACAAGCAGGTGGCTCATCAACCGGTTTTACCAACGTCGTCGGCAAAGTGACCGAAGTCGGCAACCTCTCCCGTGAGCTCAAAGAAGAAGAAGCGGCTACCCCCGATTTACAGCAAAACATTCTCTGCCTTGACGGTATTGCCGTAGTAGTCAATCCGGCGAGCACGGTCAAAGATCTGACCCTGGAACAAGTCGCCCAAATTTTCACCGGTGCAATCACCAACTGGAACCAAGTCGGCGGCGCGGATCAAGCAATCCAAGTCGTATCACGTGAAGCCGGCTCAGGGACACGCGGTGCGTTCGAAGAAATTCTGGATATTGAAGATAAAGTGCTCGCGCATCAGGAAGTCAATGAGACCGGTATCGTGAAAAACACGGTCGCAGGTAACCCCAATGCCATCGGGTACATTTCGCTGGGCTCATTGGATGAAACGGTTCACGCAGTCAGTGTTGACGGTGTCGCGCCTGAAGAAGCCGCTGTGCTTGACAACTCTTACAAAATTACCCGTCCCTTCATCGCCTGCAACCTTGGTACGCCCTCTCCGATTTTCCAGGCTTTTCTTAACTTCACCTTCAGTGAAGAAGGTGCTACCATAATCAGAGATCATGGTTTCGTCCCAGTGAAATAAATCGATAAATTGAATAGCTCAAAGCTTTGATGCTCCTGTGCGCCACCGCACACGGAGCATTGCAGATGTTTAGAGATTGGACAGAAAACCCCATGGAACAACGCGAAATGATTCAAGAAATTACAGCCCCGGTCTTTGTGAAAAGAGATGAAAATCCGCAGTATTTCCTTAAAGTGAGCGGCCTGGCTGCTGCGGTCGCGGCCCTCGTCTTTCTCTTTCTGCCGTGGCTCGAACTCAATATCGCTGGTTTTAACGCAAAATTCGGCCTGCTGCAGATTATTTTCCAAAACATGAGGATCAATGGGCAATTGGTCAATTTTCCCATCTTGAGCAAGTTAAGCCTAGCCGTGGCTGTCCTCGCACTGCTTCTGGGCAGCGCGAGCTTTGCCCGCAAGCACTTCCTCTGGGCAGGTGCTTTGGCTCTGACTGCGGTTTTGGCCTTGATCATTTCCGGCCCCGCTCTTGCTCCGTTGAATCTTGACTTACAAAACGCGACGGCAGTGACTCTCGACAATGTCGAGAAAGCCTACAGTTTCGGGCTGTACCAACCGCTCGCCTTCCTGGCTGCGCTGATCTTCAGTACTTTGTCATTTTTGCTTTACTCTAAAGAACGGCTGGCCCAAAGCCTCTTTATGGTTTCGGCGTTGATATCCATTGCAGTCGTCTTCATGATCACCGCTTACTTGCTGGCCCTGGGTTTACCCGCGATACTGAAAATCGGGCCGCTGAATTTTTTATTCGGCACAGTGTGGCAGCCGACTCATTCGACTGCGCCTCAATTCGGAATTTTCAACATGATTCTGGCCTCAATACTCGGCACTCTGGGCGCTGTGCTCCTGGGAGTGCCCATCGGCATCTTCACGGCCATTTTCCTGGCTGAAATAGCGCCCAAGTGGCTGCGCTCCGTGGTAAGACCGGCCGTTGAGCTTCTGGCGGGGATCCCCTCGGTTATTTACGGTTTTTTTGCCTTGCAGCTTTTAGTACCGGCCGTGCAGAAACTGTTCAAGCTGCCCTCCGGGGCGACTTTGCTTTCCGCGATGATCGTTTTGGCCATCATGATTTTACCCACAATAGTGACCACCGCTGAAACCGGTCTTCGCGCCGTCCCTGCTCTGTATAAGGAAGCTTCCCTGGCCTTGGGCGCCTCGCACATCAGAACCATTTTCAAAGTGCTCCTGCCCGCAGCGAGGGCGACCGTATTGTCGGGGGTCATTCTGGGCGTCGGTCGTGCCATCGGTGAAACCATGGCCATTATCATGGTCGCGGGCGGAATGGCCAAATCCCCTGAACTGCTTGGCAGCGTCAGACCCTTGACCGTCGGGATCGTTATGGAAATGTCTTACGCAGCCGGCCTGCACCGCGAGTCGCTTTTTGCCATTGGACTGGTCCTGTTTATCTTTATCATGCTTGTTAACATCAGCTTCACAAAACTTTCCAAACAGGGGGTACAAATGGATGCATGACGCAGCTGAAAATAAAGTGGTGCTGCCTGAAACACCGTCGTTTGTCGGAGGCGTGCCCCACCATCGCGCTATTGAAAATATCCAGAAGGCATTAATCTGGTTGTCCGCGATAATTACGGTGGCCATCGTGGCCGCGATATTGATTTACATCCTGGGTAACGGCATTCCTCAAATCAACTGGACTTTTTTAAGTACGCCCTACAGCCCGAGCGGTAAAGTGCAGGGCATCCTGCCCATGATCATCAACACGCTTTACATGGTCGTTCTGACCCTTTTGATCGCTACGCCGCTGAGTCTGGCGACCTCGATCTATCTGACTCAGTATGCGAAACCGGGCAAAATGCTCCGTACCATCCGCTTCACAACCGAGATCCTCTCCGGGATCCCGTCTATACTTTTTGGTCTGGTTGGCTTCGCTGTGCTGTCCGTGACTTTCAAAATGGGTTATTCCATTCTGGCAGGCGCCCTTACGATGACCGTCATGGTCATGCCCTTGATCGTGCGAACGAGCGAAGAAGCCCTGCTGGCCGTGCCCGGCATTTACAGTGAAGGTGCACTCGCCTTGGGTGCAGGTAAACTGCGCATGATCCGTACCATCCTTTTGCCCTCCGCGATGCCCGGTATCCTTACTGCAGTGATCCTGGCGATGGGCCGTGTGGTCGGTGAGTCCGCTGCGTTGATATTCACCCTGGGTATGGGTTATCGCATGCCCGAATCGCTGCTTGGACATGTGATGGACTCCGGACGAACCTTGACCCTCCATCTCTATACTTTGTTCAGTACAGGTCTTTCCATGGACCAGGCCTTCGGCACCGCAGCCGTACTGCTCATTTTGGTGTTTGTGCTCAATCTGGCCGCTAATCAACTGACAAAATTCTTCAAAAAACATTGATGGCGCAGAAGATAAGCCGACGCAATTTATACCTGAACTGAGCACAGAACAATGCTCAAGACAGCTAAGAAACAAGGGAGCGAAGCAAGAATGCAAGAGAACAACGCAAGGACCAATGACAATAATTCAAGTTTCAAAGCAGTAGAAATTAAGGACCTGGATCTCTACTACTCGGATTTTCAAGCCCTCAAGGGCATAACGATGGATGTCGCCAAGCATCAGGTGACCGCGATGATCGGTCCTTCCGGCTGTGGTAAATCGACTTGTCTGAAGACAATCAACCGCATGAATGACCTCATCGAAGGCTGCCGCATTGAAGGTTTGGTCAAAGTAGCGGGGGTCGACATTTATGACCCGCAAGTTGATGTTTCGCTGCTGCGCAAGTCAGTCGGCATGGTTTTCCAGAAGCCCAACCCCTTCCCGATGTCCATTTATGAAAATATCGCATACGGGCCGAGGACTCATGGTATCAATGGCAAAGAAGAGCTGGACCGGATCGTTGAAGAAAGCTTGAAACAAGCTGCGCTCTGGAATGAAGTCAAGGATCGTTTGAAAAAATCCGCCCTGGGCATTTCAGGTGGTCAACAGCAGCGCCTCTGCATCGCCCGTGCTTTGGCGGTCGAGCCCAAAGTGCTCTTGATGGATGAACCCACCTCGGCGCTCGATCCCATTTCCACCTTAAAAATTGAAGATCTGATGCTTGAATTGAAAGAGAAATACACCATCCTCATTGTGACCCACAATATGCAGCAAGCCGGTCGAGTAGCCGACCGCACCGCCTTCTTTTATTTGGGTGAGCTGGTGGAGTATGATGAAACCGTAGTCATGTTCAATAATCCGAGCGACAAACGGACTGAGGATTACATCAGCGGACGCTTTGGTTGAGGGCGGCTCAATTTTTTTCACGAAACAAGCCGCCAACGCGGATATTGATAAAAGAGGAGAATTGCAATGACAAGAATGGCTCTGGACAGAGAAATGAATACTTTGCACACAGAAATTGCCAATCTGGCTGCCAAGGTCGAAACGATCATGAGAGACACCATCGTGACCTTGAAGCACCAGGACAAGGAAATGGCGAAATTCATTTTCGAAAACGACAACACGATCAACGCGGCCCAAAACCGTATCGAGCAGCAGTGCGTCAATGTGATTGCTCTGCAGCAGCCGCTGGCGTCTGACCTGCGCGATGTGATGGCTACCCTGAAAATGGTGACCGACATTGAACGTGTAGCAGACCAGTGCGCCGACATCTGCGAAATCGTCGCCACTTATCCGGAACTCAACCGCATGCAGACACCCCCGGACATCTTGACCATGTTTGATAAAGCGAAAGAAATGTTCTCGGAAGCGGTGGACGCTTTCATACGCAAAGACCGCGACCAGGCCGCCGATGTGCGGGCCAAAGACGATATCGTGGATGCGTTTTTTTCCAAGGTGATCATGGAGATGTCCAATCTGCTGGCTGAAGACAAAACCTTGATTTCACAAGCGACCGACTATATGTTTATCGCCAAATACCTCGAACGAATGGGTGATCATGCCACCAACATCGCGGAATGGACCATTTACGCGGTGAGCGGAGAACACAAAAACATGTCCAATAAACTTCTGGGTGCACAACCAAAACTGGGAAAAGTCAGCACGCCCGAATAAAGAAGCCGTGGTCATTCCAAAGGAGCAGCGCATGCCCATCATTTACATCGTTGACGACGAAGCGAATATCCGCCGTTTGGCCTCACTGGCTTTACAGGACTACAGTATGGAAACTGAGACTTTTGCCGACGGTAAGGCATTTCTGGCCGCAGTTAAACGTAAACTCCCGGATTTGGTCATTGTCGACTGGATGATGCCCCCGCCGGACGGCTTGCAGATCTGTCGTGAACTGCGTGCCGATCCGCAGAGCAAAAATTTACCCATCATTATGCTGACCGCCCGCACAGATGAACTGGACAGGGTGCTGGGACTTGAAATGGGTGCTGATGACTACATCAGTAAACCATTTGGAGTCAAGGAACTCCCGGCCCGTGTCAGAGCTTTGCTTAGACGCCGGAAAATGGACAGCGACAGTCCTGCGGATCTGATCGTGCAGGGGCCCGTCAAACTATATCCATCGCGCAGACGTGTGAGCAAACACGGAGAAGAAATCACTTTGACCCAGAAAGAATTCGACCTTCTGGCTCAATTGATGAGCTATCCCGGGCAAGTTTTCACACGTGAAATGCTTTTGGACAGAATATGGAAGACCGATTTTTTTGGCGACACCCGCACGGTCGACGTGCACATCCGTTATTTACGCCAAAAACTGGAAGATGAACCCAATAATCCGACACTGATATTAACGGTGCGCGGAGTCGGCTATTGTTTCGCCGAGGGTTTGAAAAAAGAGGAATAAGCTTGCATAAACGTATCATCAGCACATACCTCTTGACGATGGGGACCGCCTTACTGCTGGCCCTGGTGCTCAGCCTTGCGGTCATCGCGCATTCTTACGAGCGGGGACAAGCGTATCTAATCCAAACGCTGCTGCTTACTTTTGCCCTTATCCTGCTCGTCGGCTTAGGGATCGCCTATCTCCTGGGCAAACATATTTCGAAAACCTACGCGGACTCCATCCGCAGCATCATTCACAAAACCCGGGAAATGACCTTGTCCGCGGCGAAGTACAGCGCCATGATCGACCCTTCCACGCAGTGGGAAGGTCTGGATCTCGAAGCGATCGAAGCCCTTGAGCTTAACGGCTCAGACGCTGACATAGAAGAACTTGACCAGTCTATCAGCACCCTGGCCGGCTACCTGCAGCAAGTAAACGCGGTCCTGCTGCGTAACAATGCACAGCTGCAAGCAGTTTTACAGAACATGGAAGAAGGCGTTATAAGTTTTGACAATACGGGCAAAATCCAGCTTCTTACGGAAAAAGCCATCCTCCTCCTGGGCGAAGCGCACAAGCAAAAGCAGGCCTTGGGCTTGCTGGGCCAAAACTACGCCCGCCTGGACCAGCTGATCGAAAATCAGGGCGACAGCGAGCTGCCCTTTACTTTTGAAATGGAGACAAACTACCCGCTTGAAAGGGTTTTGGGCTTTTATGTGACCACGCTGCAGGAAGCGCGGAAGCTGCCCCGCAATCGCGCCGGCTTGCTGCTGGTCGTCCGGGACCTGACTCGCCTCAGACAACTTGAGCTGCTGCGCAAAGAGTTTGTAGCCAACGTCACGCATGAGCTGAAAACACCCCTTACTTCTATCAGCGGCTATGTCGAGTTATTGCGCAGCGCTGAACGTGATCCCCAAACACGAGCCGCTTTTTACGAGATTATCGCAATCGAGGCCAAGCACTTGATGAATCTGATACAAGACCTCTTGCTTATCTCTGAACTTGAGCAGCGTCCAGCTTTCCTGCTGAGCAGAGAAAGCTGTGATCTGGGCGAGATCGTTGAAGCTGTTTTTGCTAAATTGAAGCCCCTGGCGGATGAGAAGCAAGTCACGCTTGTCAACGATGTTCCGGCGCGATTTACCGTCCCGGGCCAGGCCACGCAGCAAGACCAGATACTGAGCAACCTCATCAACAACGGCATCATGTACAACAATCCCGGCGGTTTTGTGCGCGTCAGCGGCAGCTATGAGCGTGATCGCCTGGTTTGTCGTGTGGTGGACAATGGCATCGGTATCGCAAAGGAAGATCAGGAGCGCATTTTTGAGCGTTTTTACCGCGTCCATAAAGAGCGTTCCCGCTTTTTGGGTGGAACCGGTTTGGGTTTGTCCATCGTAAAGCATATGGTTCAAATGCTGGGCGGAAGTATCGGACTTGATTCCGAGTATGGTCAAGGCTCAGCTTTTACTATTTATTACACCGTAGCGACGGACGATTAAACGAGATCTCTTTCTAAATTCAAAAAATGTGTTTTGAGTCAATCGAAAGGCTCCCTGTTTCATGTTAAGATAGGGTATGCAAACTCGCCGGTCGGTTTTGTGCAGCATGTTTGCACCTGTTTTTAAGTTATTGAAAGAATGTGAGGATAAATCATGTCAGTTCCGACATTGGAAATAAAAAAATTAAGTTGTAAAGTTGAACAAAAAACTATCCTGAAGGGCGTTGACCTGACCCTGCGCGGGGGTGAAATCCACGTCATCATGGGACCGAACGGTACCGGAAAATCCACTTTGGCTTCAGTGCTGATGGGACACCCCAATTTCACAGTGACCGGTGGTCAAGCGCAGCTGAACGGCGCAGACCTGCTGGCCATGTCAGTGGACGAGCGGGCCAGAGCGGGTCTATTTCTGGCGATGCAGTATCCGGCGGAAATTTCCGGTGTGACCAACGCGGAATTTTTACGTACTGCCATCAATTCAAGACTCGGCAGCGAACAAAAAATGGGTCTTTTCCCTTTCCGTAAGGCCATGCGTGAAGCGGTGGCGCTTTTGGAAATGAATGAAAGCCTGCCGGAACGTTATCTCAACGAAGGTTTTTCCGGAGGTGAGAAGAAACGCAACGAGATCTTGCAGATGATGATGCTCAAGCCGTCTTTTGCCATACTTGATGAAATCGATTCCGGCCTGGATATCGATGCTCTGCGCATTGTCGGTCAGAATGTGACGCGCCTGGCCAAAGAACAAGGCGAGGCGATGGGTGTTTTATTGATCACGCATTATCAGCGACTGCTGGATTATGTAAAACCGGATTTTGTGCATGTCATGATGGCCGGCCGCATCGTCTACAGCGGTGGACCTGAACTGGCGCTTAAGCTGGAACGTGAGGGCTATGACTGGCTCAACCGTGAACTGGGACTGCCCGAAAATGTAAGTGACAGCGCACTTGAAGACGAAATTGAAGCGCTTGAGCAGAGCGACTTGCTGCCTCCGCCGCTTGAGACCGCTCTTGACGAGAAGGGGATTGAGAAAGAAATCTTCTCTGATGGCCTGGATATCATGGTATAGGGGCGAGTATGAAAAAATTACAACAAATATTAGAGGAATGGGAACTGCAGTGCGCTGCGGGGATCAGCCTGAAAATGGGTGTCTCCGGTTTTGACGCGACACTTTTGCCCAGCAGTGACGACAAGGGTATGCTGCCGGTGCACCGTCTCAACCACCTCAACGAAGTCAAGCTGGCCAAGGATAATCTTATGTTGATGGGGAAGCTGGCTTACCGCAGAGCTTCTGACGGTACTGTGCCGGGGCCGGAAGACATGGCGGAAAATCAGCGTTTTTTCACCCAGAAAAACTATGAAATCAAGCAGCCTCAGGTACCGGCCATACCCATTGGAGGTGTGTATGCTAAAGCTGTGCTGCAGGTCAAAACAGAAGCCAACATTGATGACCCTGTGGTCGTGCTTTTGAACAGCTCTCTAAAAGGTGAGCTTCATCTCAATTTGAGCATAAAAAAAGGCGCCAGAGCGAAAGTCATCCTCTTCAGTCAGCTTGATGTCACCTCCGCGCAATGTGTGCGTCTTGTTCAGGAAGCCCACAGTGAACTGGAATTGGTATGGATACCTCTCCAGACCACAGCGGAATCTTATTTGGCCCTTCATGCCAGTTTGGACCATGGAGCCAGCCTGGTTTTACACCAACCCTGCCTGGAGGAGAACGTCCATTTCAGCAACATCATTGAGCAGCGCGGAGACCGCACCCGTGTAAGCAGCTACGCGCCCGTGTTCGGCGAGGATTTTGATAAAAAAATCATTGAAACAACGCTCGTGGACCATGGCCGGCAAAGCTATTCCCGCATCAATAACAAAGCTGTTCTGGCAGACCACGCCGAAGGCTATTTCTATGGTCGCCAGGTCATCAACCAAGGCGCTGCGGGCAGTGATTCATACCAGGAAGCGCGTTTCCTGGTCCTGGATGATACCGTTAAAGCCCACAGCCACCCGGTTATGGTGATCGATGACAATGAGCTGGCAGCGGGGCACGCGGCCTCAGTCGGAAGTCTTGATGAAGAACAGCTTTTTTACTTGCTGAGCAGGGGACTGACGCGAGCTATGGCTCAGCGGCTCATGACTCAGGCATTTCTTAGACCTTCCATTGAAGCGATAAGTACAACGGCCCTCTCTGCATACCTCTTGGAAAACCTTATTAAGAAAGTTGAGCTGGACTAATGTCAGATACACATAGCCAAATTCTCGATGAGCATCTTAGCTGTAAAATCAACATGCAGGAAGGTGACTTTCATTGCATCAAGTGCAGCGAAGGCTTACCGGCTGAACAGATCGCGGCTTATCGTGCGGCGATTCCCATGTTGAAGCAGAGGGCGGATGGACGTCCGCCGGTGTATTTCAACTCCGCCGCTACGTCGCTGAAACCTGAAGTGGTTTTACAAGCCATGGATGATTACTATCGTAATTACGGGGTCAATGTGTTCAGGGGAGTGGACAGCATCGCCTATCGCGCGACCACGGCTTTTGAAAAGGCCCGCCGGCGCGTCGCTGAATTTATCGGCGCCAAGCATCAGGAAGAAATTGTCTTTACGCGCGGAACCACAGCAGCTTTGAACCTGGCTTGCAACGGATATGTGGCGCAGCACATCAAAGCGGATTCTGAAATCGTGATTTCCGCTGCCGAGCACCACGCCAACTACATCCCCTGGCAGCAACTGGCCAAGCGCAGCGGCGCGAAGCTCGTGCTGGCTGAATTGGACAGCTGCGGTCGAATGACAGAGGCGGCTTTGGAGGCCGTAGTCAATGAACGAACAGCGGTCGTCGCCGTCGCTCAAATCTCCAATGTCATGGGCGCTCAGAACAACTTGCCCGCACTGGCGAAAATCGCCCACAAATACGGGAACGCCGTCATTGTGGTCGACGGAGCCCAGGGCATCGTGCATGAACAACCCACCGTGGCCGCCTGGGATCTGGATTTCTATGCTTTTTCCGCCCATAAACTCTACGGACCCACCGGTGTGGGCGTGCTCTACGGTAAGAAAGCCCTGCTCAATGATACGCAGCCCATTGAATTCGGGGGGGAAATGATTGACAAGGTGGAGACTTACGACACGACTTTTGCCAGGGCACCGCAGCGTTTCGAAGCGGGTACGCCCATGATTGCAGAAGTCATCGGTATGGCCCGCGCCCTCGATTTCGTCACTGAAATCGGTTACGAACCGATGCAGCGTCAAGTCTGTTATCTCGCTGCGCATCTGGGCGAAAAACTGGCTGAATTGCCCAATGTCACCCTCTATAACCCCTACAACAGCTCCTCAGGCATCGTCAGTTTCAACATTGACGGTGTGCATGCCCACGATGCGGCGTCCGTTTTCGATCGGGCCGGCATCAGCCTCAGGGCGGGCCAGCATTGTAACCAACCGACCATGGATTGGCTGGGTCAAGCGGCTGTTTTGCGCGCTTCGTTGGCTTACTACAATACCGAAGAAGAAGTGGATTACTTTGTTGAAATCGCCGGGAAAGCGGGGGACTATTTAGATGTCTTCTTTTGATCAACAGCTGTTTAAGGAAATTATTCAAGATCATTACAAAAATCCTCACAATAAGGGGCTGAAAAATGACCCTGACTATGTGACGGTACATTTTAAGAATCCCTCCTGCGGAGATGACTTGACGATTCAAGTCAAAGTTGACGGAGAAAAAATTGTTGACATCCGTCATCAGGGCAGCGGCTGTGCAATCTGCTGTTCGTCGGCCTCGGTCATGAGCGTGCTGCTCAAGGCGAAAACCGTAATGGATGCCTTGGCCATCATCAAAGAGTTCAAGCTTATGGTGTCGGCTGAACCTTTCAACGAGGAGCTGCTGGATGAAGCGGTTGCCTTCCAGGGCGTCGCGCAATTGCCCCCGCGCATCAAATGCGCCACATTGGCCTGGCTGGCCTGTGAAGAGGGTTTGGAGAACTATCATGAAAAAGAATAAAGAAGTCAAGCGTGTGGCGGTCACCCCCGCTGCGGAGGTCAAGGAACAGCAGGAACACAGGCAAACGAGCCCGGTCATCCGCCCCAATCCCCTTGTTTCCGCGGCTGAATCTGACGCGAAAGTGAGTACGGCAGAAATGACCGAACTGCTCGACCGCGACTACCAATACGGTTTCAATGACGGCGAGGTGGGCCTGCTGAAACTTGATAAAGGAATCAGTCCCACGGTGGTACGTCAAATTTCCGCTATTAAAAAAGAAGCCTTGTGGATGACCGATTTCAGACTCAAAGCCTATGAAAAATTCGTGAGCATGCCCATGCCGGGCTTTGGTCCGGACTTATCCGGAATCGATTTTGATGAAATATTTTATTACCTCAGGCCATCGGACAGAGCGGAATCCGACTGGGACCAGGTGCCGGAAAAAATCAAGGATACCTTTGACAAGCTGGGTCTTCAGGAAGCTGAACAAAAGCATTTGGGCGGCATCGCGACCCAGTACGAATCCGAGATGGTCTACCATAAAATCAACAAAGAGCTGGAAGACCTGGGAATTATTTTCCTGGACACTGACAGCGGCCTGCGCGAGCACCCGGACTTGTTCCGAAAGTATTTCGGAAAACTGGTGCCGGTCGGTGACAACAAGTTTTCAGCGCTGAACAGCGCGGTCTGGTCAGGCGGCTCTTTCATATACGTACCGAAGGGCGTCAAAGTGACCCAGCCGCTCCAGTCTTATTTCCGCATTAATTCCGAGCGCATGGGCCAGTTCGAAAGAACCCTGATCATCGTGGATGAAGGGGCGGATCTGCACTATGTGGAAGGCTGCACTGCTCCGACCTACAGCACGGACGCGCTGCATGCGGCAGTCGTCGAAATCTACGTAGAAAAAGGCGGGCGCTGTCGCTACACCACCATCCAAAACTGGTCCGACAATGTCTACAACCTTGTCACCAAGCGCGCTTCCTGTGCTGAGAACGCCCAGATGGAGTGGATTGACGGAAACATCGGTTCCAAAGTTACCATGAAATACCCCACCTGCTATCTGCGTGGCGAAGGGGCCAAGGGCACCACCATATCCATCGCGGTCGCCGATAAAAACCAGATCCAGGATGCCGGTTCGCGCATGATCCACCTGGCGCCCAACACCTCCTCAACGGTCATTTCCAAATCACTGGCCCGTAACGGAGGCAACGCCACATACCGCGGCACCATCGAACATGGACGCAAGGCCTTTGGCGCGCGCAGCAACGTCGAATGCGATACCCTGATCCTGGATGGAGATTCCAAATCCGATACCTTACCCACTAATCGCATCAATAACGGGCGTACCTTCTTCCAACATGAGGCTACTGTTTCCAAGATATCCGAAGAGCAGCTGTTTTACCTCATGAGCCGCGGCATCAGCGAAGAGCGCGCGACGGAAATGATCATCATGGGCTTTATCGAACCCTTTACCCGAGAGCTGCCCATGGAATATGCCATAGAACTCAATCAGCTCATGAAACTGGACATGACCAACAGCGTCGGATAAACACCGTTGAGGGCCTCGTCCCACCCCGTGCAAGGTTTATAGCCAGCCCGGTCAAAGGGGTATTTATGCTGAGCAATGAAAGAATTGAACAAGTCCTCAAGGAATTCGCCTTTGAGGGTGAGCTTGCCTCATTTTCATACCCCTACGGTGAGGGACACATCAACGACACGGTGCGGGTCGAAACACGGTCTGGTTCGGGCAAAACGACGCGTTACATCGTTCAAAAAATCAACCGGAAGGTTTTCAAAAAACCGGCTGAAGTGATGGCCAACATCACCGCGGTCACATCGTTTTTACACGAAAAAATCGTGCAGGCCGGAGGCGACCCTGCACGTGAAACACTGAGCATTATCGCGACGCGGTCCGGAGGACTTTACTACCTGGACGAAGCAAGTGAATACTGGCGGGCTTACCTTTTCATTGAAAATACCAAAACGCTTCAACAAGCCCAGACCCCGCTCGAGCTAAGGGCTGCAGCGCGGGCTTTCGCTGGCTTTTTACTGCAGCTCAGCGACTTTCCGCTTCAGGGCCTCTATGAAAGCATCCCCGAATTCCACAACTGCAAGCTTCGTTTAACGCGATTTACAGAACTGCTGAAGGAAGATCCACGGGCGCGAGCTGCCGGCTGCCGGGCTGAAAGCGCGTTGATTTTAGCCCGCGCGGCGGACTGCTCAGTTTTGACTGAGCTGCTGGAAGCGGGGCAGCTTCCACTTCGTGTCACCCACAACGATACCAAGCTGAACAACGTACTGCTCGACCGCGAAAACGGGAGGGGGGTGTGCATCCTTGATCTGGATACCGTCATGCCGGGACTGGCAGCCTATGATTTCGGCGATGCCATCCGCAGCGCAGCCTCAACAGCGGCCGAAGATGAAGCAGACCTGCAAAAGGTCCGTTTTGACCTGAAACGCTATCGCATTTATACAAAAGCTTACCTCTCCGCAGCGGCTCCGATCTTGACTGCAAACGAAATAGAGTCATTGCCCCGGGGCGCACGAATAATCACTCTGGAGACAGCGATCCGTTTTTTGACCGACTATCTGGAAGGAGATGTGTATTTTAAGACGCAGTACCCGGAACACAATCTGGTCAGAGCCCGCAACCAGCTCAAATTGCTGCTGGAAATGGAAGCCGTTTGGGCAGAGATGCAGGCCGCAGTACAGTTTTAAAAATGGGTTGAATTTCGTCCGGCAAGGGAGCCGGAATCAGTTTTCCATTAACCAGATCACACCACTGTAAGCCGGTATCAAGCTGCCGCCACCGAAATCGTGCAGCTTCCCGGAAAGCAGCTCCTGAGCCTGGCCGCAGCCCGCGTCGAAATGCGCAGTGTAATCCTCTCCGCTCGCGTTGATGGCCACCAGGACCCGCTGATCCTCAAAACGACGCTGAAAAATCAACTGACCGTTCGTCATCACCACGATATTGAAATCTCCATAACACAGTGCTTTGGAGGAGGAGCGCACCCGGGCCAGGGCCGCGATGTGATCGGTCAATTCGTTCCATACAGGCGTGTCCAGAGCAGGCCGGATGGCTTCATCCGTGGAATAGCCCTTGCCTTTTTTACCCTCGATACCCCATTCACTGCCGTAATAAACCGTGGGCATGCCGGGCATGCCGAACATCAAAGTGTACACAGCCGGAAGCTGCCGGGGATTGCTGAGTATAGACGTGATCCGGTCGACATCGTGGTTGTCCACAAAATTGACCAGATTCAGACCGCGGTAAAGGGCCCAGGCTTCGCTGCTGTTTTGCCGATGTATGGAGTGGCCGATCTCAAACATGTTCATGCTGTTGAAAGCAGAATACAGTGATTTGTAGCAGCCGTAGTTGGTGGCGGAATGCAGCATCCGGGGGTTGACGATTTGTTTGTAATCTCCGTGGATCATTTCGCCCATCAGAAAGAATTCAGGATTTTTATTGAGGGCAAAATCACGCAGTCTGGCCATAAAATCCTTGTCCACCATGTAGGCGACATCCAGGCGCAGACCATCGATCTTAAATTCATCCATCCAGAAAGCGACTGCTTCCAGGAGGTGATGCACCACTTCAGGATTGCGTAAATTGAGTTCCACGAGTTCGGCGTGACCTTCCCAGGGCTGATACCAAAAACCATCGTTATAAGCACTGTTCCCCCCGAAATTGATTTTAAACCAGTCTTTATAGGCTGAATTTCCTTTATTTTCCAAAACGTCGCGAAAAGCCCAGAAACCTCTTCCGACGTGGTTAAAGACGCCGTCCAGCATAACTTTCATGCCCGCAGAGTGGATGGCCGAAACAAAATCGCGAAAATCCTCGTTACTGCCCAGCCGGCAGTCAAGCTTGAAAAAGTCACGGGTGTCGTATCCGTGGCGGTCCGCATCGAAGAGGGGATTGAAAAAAACACAGTCAACACCGAGTTTTTTCAGGTGAGGGATCCAATCCAGCTTTTGGATGAGTCGATGCTCGAGCCGGCCGTCGTTTTCCGGAGGCGCACCGCAAAAACCAAGGGGATAAATCTGATAAAAGAACGCTTCGTCGAACCACATAACTTATTTCCTCCACTTCCGCCGGCAAAAGACGCCAAAACATTCTGATTATAGCATAGCCTGCTTTTGCCATTGCCAGCTGCATGTCCTATAATTCAATATGCATACTGTTTGATAAGGAGCCGAAAAATGGGAACTTTAGCTGTTGTAGGTATTAACTGGGGTGATGAAGGCAAGGGCCGCATGGTGGACCTCGTCTCACAAGACTTTGACTATGTGGTGCGCTACCAGGGCGGTAATAACGCGGGTCATACGGTAATCAATGAATATGGAAAATTTGTGCTGAACCTGCTGCCTTCAGGTGTTTTTAATGCCAATGTGGTCAACGTGCTGGGAAACGGCATGGTTATTGACATCGAGCATCTGGTCAAAGAACGCCAACGCATGCTGGATGCGGGTTTCAACCTCGATCCTGCCCATCTGGTCATTTCTGATCGCGCGATCATTTGTTTTCCTTTCCACAGGGCCCAGGACGAACTGCAGGAAGTTTATCTGGGCGGCAAGAAGTTTGGTTCGACCAAGCGCGGTATCGGCCCGGTTTACGGGGACAAATATTTGAAAAAGGGCATTCAGATCGGTGAATTGCTTTACGATCCTGAACGCTTAAAGGAGCGGCTGTTCGAATTGGTCGAGTGGAAAAACCTTACTTTGACCAAGGTGTACGGTGGAGAGCCCTTTGACAAAGCAGCAATGCTGCAGTGGCTGCTCGAGTATGGAAAAGTATTGAAACCCTTTATCAAAGACAGCGGTAAAATTCTGCGCAACGCTTATAAAGCAGGCAAAAGCATCATGTTTGAAGCACAGCTCGGGGCTCTGCGCGACATCGATTACGGGATCTACCCCTACACCTCATCTTCCACACCGCTCGCCGCGTATGCTCCTTTGGGATGCGGGGCGCCGGCATTAAAAGTCGACCAGGTGCTAGGCATCATGAAAGCCTATTCCAGCTGCGTCGGCGAAGGACCTTTCGTCGTGGAAATGGAAGGCGAGGAGGCCGAACGTCTCCGCGAAGCCGGTGGTGAATATGGCGCAGCCACAGGGCGCCCTCGTCGTGTAGGTGGGTTTGATGTGGTCGCTTCACGCTTTGGCGTGGAGGTCCAGGGCGCGACTGAACTGGCACTCACGAAATTGGACATCCTTTCAGCTTTGAAAGAAATTCCGGTCTGCACACATTATGAGATCGACGGCGAGCGGGTGGATGATTTCCCATTCCCAAGCGCTTTGGACAAGGCCAAACCGGTATTCGAATATTGGCCGGGCTGGAATACCCCGATCGATCAAGTCCGTAAATTCAGCGATTTACCGCAAGAGGCACAGGATTATGTACTGCGGATCGAGAAATTGATGGAGTGTCCGATCACCTATGTTTCCGTAGGCGCGGATCGAGACGCGATCATTCGCCGCTGAGAGGCTTGTACTAAATTCTGCTTAAAAATGTGCAAAAGTGCATCCGTGCTTTGACCCTTGCGTCATCACACGGATGTATTTTTTGTTAAAGCTCTTGTTCAATACTCAGCTGAAGTGGACCGGAATGTTTTTGTCAGCCAGATAATGTTTTAAATCAGCGATGCGGATGGTGCCGAAATGAAAAAGTGAAGCGGCCAGGACCGCGTCGCAGCCTCCGTCTACAATGGCATCGTAAAAATCTTCCATTTTCCCTGCCCCACCGGAAGCGATGACCGGAACACGTACTGCGTCGGTGACCCGCTTGTTGAGCAGGTTGTCATAACCGGCTTTGGTTCCGTCACGATCCATGGAAGTGAGCAGAATTTCGCCGGCTCCCAGGGCTTCAGCCTGCCTGGCCCAGGCCACGACCTCCAGTCCTGTCGGCTTGGTACCGCCTGCAGTGTAGACTTCGTAGTAAGGGGCTTTCCCATCCTTAGCCGG
>CAYNZF010000008.1:24368-41021 GCA_964401615.1 uncultured Oscillospiraceae bacterium | reverse complement strand
CGAAAGAAGCTGCGGCGAAGAAATAAGCTCACGGCAGGACCGGTTTGATCCGGACTGTTATTGTGTCGCTCAGGCTAACTGTAATTTAGACCGAACTGAGGCGCGAATCGTATTCTGATGTACCGATTTCCGCAAAGGTTCGGTTCTATTTTTTCTCCATTGGATCTACAATAAAGCTGGACCTCAACAATCGTGTCAGACCCAAAACGCATTTTTAAAAGAATGGATGTGAAATAGCGTATGAAAAAAATTGTTGTTTTAGATGGCTACGCGGCCAACCCGCATGACATCTCCTGGGAGGGGATGGAAGCTTTGGCGCCGCTCACGCTTTATGATCGCAGCTCGGAAGAGCAAGTCATTGAACGAATCGGTGATGCCGCTTATGTGCTGACCAACAAAGCAGTCATCAGCCAGGAGGTTATGGACGCCTGCCCTCAGCTCGAGTATGTCGGCGTTCTCGCGACCGGCTACAATGTGGTCGACACCGTTTACGCTAAAAGTAAAGGCATCGTGGTCACCAACGTGCCCACATACAGTACCCAGGCTGTGGCACAGCTTGTTTTTGCCCTGCTCCTGGAAATTTGTCATCATGTCGGACACCATTCGGACGCGGTGCACAGCGGACGCTGGACCAAGAGTGAAGATTTTGTTTTTTGGGATTATCCCTTGATGGAGCTCGCGGGCAAAACGATGGGTGTAGTCGGATTCGGCAATATCGGGCTGAAAACCGCCGAAATCGCTCATGCCTTCGGCATGAAAGTCCTGATCAGCAATCGCTCGATAAAGCCGATTGACCCTGAGCTGGGGCGCTTCGTTTCGATGGACGAGCTCTTGAGCCGTGCGGACGTGATCAGCCTGCACATGCCCTTGCTGCCTGAGACGGAGCATCTGATCAACGCGGCCTGCATCGCGAAGATGAAGACCGGTGCTATTTTGATCAACACCTCGCGGGGGCCTCTGGTCGATCAGACCGATGTGCGCGCGGCTTTGGATGAGGGTAAACTGGGCTACTACGCCACCGATGTCGTTGATGTTGAACCGATTCCGGCCGACAATCCTTTGCTGGGCGCACCCAACTGCATCGTGACACCGCATATCGGCTGGGCGCCGTTGGAAGCCAGACTGCGTTTAATGGAGATTGCGACGGACAACTTGCGCCAATTTATGGCAGGAAAGCCCGTCAACGTGGTCAACCCGTAAAAAATCCTTTTCAAATATGTCGTTAAGGATTGCTTCGAAAGGTTATGAACCCGTAGAGGCAATCTTTTTATGCTTTCATCACAAAAAATCACAAATTGACTATTAACAATGACAATAATTGCGTCTGTTGAGCCGCATGAGTAAAAAAATACTGTATATGGGATACCAATGTTGTTAAATTACTTAAAAATACTATTTTTTAATAGTTGTGTTATGTGTATTTTATGATAATATTCAATTGAAAGTATACCGAACCACAGAACGGCAAGTGAAAAGCAATAAAAAATGAATATTATTTTCAGCCATGAGATCAGCACATGTCATTTGTTTGTGAGGAGGGATGAATTACAATTTTTAATTTTGCTCTGTGTTTTCCCAGCCCCGACCCCGGCCTTTAAACTTTGTTCTTCAACAACCCTCAGCTCTAAACAGGCTGAGATGGTATTTTTCAACACGATTAACCCATACTTGGAAAATGCCAGTAATTTATGGATGAGATAAAATGAAAGTAATAGATAAAATTTTAGACAAAATAAATCTATTTCTGGCACTTATCGGGGGCATTGTCCTCGGTTTGCTGCTGATTGCGATTTGTTTTGCGACCATTTCACGATTTCTATTCAATGAGCCCTTTTCAAACCTGGTGGAGCTTTCGTCCTACAGTTTGATTTTCATTACATTTTTCGCAGCGCCGTGGCTGCTGCAGCAGCGTAAACACATGGCCGTGGACATTATTGTCAACATGCTGAAGCCCAATCAAAAATTGATCATGTCGACGTTTTCGAACATTTTGGGATTTTTGATCAGTGCGACGATTACTTATGTAGGCGCTAATGTGACCTTGGATTACCTGACTCAAAACATCAAAATCATGGACTCCATGCAGACACCGCAATGGGTCTTGCTGTCGGCGATTCCAATTGGTGCCCTCTTCTTGAGTCTGCAATTTATCCGCAATATCAGAGATGATGTTCAGCATAGAAACGTGGGTAAGAGCCTTGACGAAGAAACCATCGAATTGGTGAACCAGATGAAGGAGGGCGTGTGATGCATTGGTCAGCAACGTTACTGATTATTTTTGTGGCCCTGCTTGTGCTCATGTTCCTGGGTCTGCCCATCGCCTTTAGTTTTTTTGGCGTTTCAATCGTGGCCATGCTGCAGATTGCGGGACTATCCGGGCTGCGCCAGTTTATTTTGGGCATGTACGATCAAGTCATCCAATTCAGCCTGACTCCGATTCCTTTTTTCATGATCATGGGCGAAGTCTTTTTCCAATCCGGAATCGTATCACGAGCTCTGGACACCTTGTCCAAATTTGTAAAAAAAGTACCCGGAAGACTGAGCGTCATTACTTTATTGGGCGGTGGTTTGTTTGCGGCCTTAAGTGGTTCGGTTGTCGCCAATACGGCCATGTTCGGTTCGCTGATGCTGCCGGAAATGTCCAAGCGCGGCTACAACAAAGAACTGACGACCGGTTCGATCATGGCTTCAGGTGCTTTAGCCATGGTTATTCCCCCCAGTTCACTGGCTGTGCTGCTCGGAAGTATCGCCAACGTTTCAGTTGGTAAAATTCTTATCGGTGCGATTCTGCCGGGTGTTATCCTGATGCTCTTTTACATTGGCTACGTCATTATAAAATGCATCAAAGACCCTTCACTTGCCCCCCCTGACAAAGTCGAAGATCTTGAAGATGAAGGCCCAAGTCGTGCCAGGCGCGCGCTTGTTGACCTGGTTCCACTGTTTTTCATATTCTTGCTGGTCATGGGTCTCATTTTCTTCGGAATCGCGACACCTACTGAATCCGCTGCCCTTGGTGCCCTTGGTGCGTATATCCTGACCATGTTTTATAGGAAGTTTTCACTTAAGCTTCTGGTCAATACCTTGATCAGCTCACTTAAAGTCACCGCTTCAATTCTGATCATCATTGCGGGCTCCGCAGGTTTCAGCCAGATCCTGGCGCTGACCGGTGCCAGCCGTGGTGCCGTCAACGTAATGCTGGGCCTTTCACAATCACCGGTCGTGCTTGTTTGGATCATGCTGGGTATTTCAATCCTTCTGGGTATGTTCATGGAACAAACCGCGATCATGATGATCACTTTGCCGATCTTTATGCCAATCATCAATTCTTTGGGACTGAGTCAGGTTTGGTTCTGCATCATGTTCTTGATCACTCTTCAAATCGCGCAGCTTACACCTCCCGTCGGCCTGGCACTTTTCACCATGAAGAGTGTGGCCCCGCCGGAGGTGACAATGAAACATGTTTACAGAGGTGCCCTGCCTTTCCTGTGGTTGGATATAGTCGCTTTGGTGCTCTTCTATCTGATCCCGGCGATCACGACATGGTTACCCAGTATAGGTCTAAGTTAATTTTAGGAGGATATTATGAAAAAAAGAATTACGAGTGTATTGTTAGCGACTTCCGTGCTGTTCGCAGGACTCCTGGGTGCGTGCGGTAATTCTGAAACCACGACTCAGGCCGCTGCAGGCGGTGAAGTGGTCACACTGAAAGTTTTCGCCGCCTGGCCGGAAAACAACACCAACTTGGTGGACTATCAGAAATTCATCGACAAAGTTGATGAAAAATCCAACGGTACTGTGAAAATTGAATGGGGCGGCGGTCCCGAAGCCATTCCCTCCTATCAGTTGGTCGAATCTATTAAGAGCGGACTCGTTGATATTGCATGGACCGCGCATACCTATAACGTGTCACACATTCCCGTCCTCGAAGGCGTTAAGCTTACCGATGGTGCGGAAATGAGAGCCAACGGCGGCTTTGAGTACTTGGACAAGCTGTACCAGGAAAAATTGAATGCCCATTACCTGGGTCTCCTTTGCGATGGCTTGACCTACAATTTGTATTCACAAAAAGAAATCAAATCCTTGGAAGACTTTAAGGGTATGACCGTCAGAGCGACCCCGGCTTATCAAGACTTTGTCGCTTCACTGGGCGCAGGCGTTTCCAACATGGCACCTACAGAAGCCTATCAAGCCTTAGAGCGCAGTGTTATTCAGGGTTTTGGCTGGCCCAGCATCGGTATCATGGATTTTGGCTGGCAGGAAGTATCAAAATACATCATTGAACCCGGTTTCTATAATGTGGACACCTGCATTGTGTTAGGTAACGGCGCATGGGATAAATTGAACGATGTTCAACGTAAAGCGCTGCAAGACGCGGCCTTGGAAATCGAAGTGGAAGCCGTTGAATACTACAAAGGCGCGACCGCAGCAGATCACGAAAAACTGGTCGCCGCCGGCATGGAAGTGATCACCTTCCCCGAAGATGTCGCCAAAGTGTATCTCCAAATGGCTTATGATGCCGGCTGGAAAGCCGTCGAAAAGAACGCGCCTGCAGATGCCGCCACTTTGAGAGGTTTCGTAGGTAAATAAGGACCGGAACCTGTCTGATCCGAGAGGATCAGCCTAAAAACATCAGTGCAAGATATGCTCTCCGGTTGATTTAATTACCGCCCGGAGGGCATTTTCATAAATAAAAGCAATACATAAAACCTGGAGGAAAGAAAATGGCAGAAGTTTTTCATGAGAGATTGAAGTCGCCTATCCCTACTCGCGAACTGGAACGACGTTCACAAGCCTTGGTTGAGGCGATGAAATCGGCAGATTTTGACTGCATCCTCGCGCCGAACAGTTCCCAATACCTGACCGGGACCAACCGCTGGCTTACAGACACGACCGCGGAAGTATCTTATCCTCAATCATCCTTCATCGATCGTAACGGGGACATCGGCTACATCGCCTGCAGCGGCCCGCCACTCGACTTGTACCCGCCGACGCATCTCATCCGAATCGGTAAGCCCTGGAACACGGCGCCATATTTTTCTGTTTTTAATCATACCTGGGATTGGGAAGGTCAATTGTTCGGTGATTGGATCGAACAGAAAAGCCCCAAAAAAATCGGTATCGCCGGCCTGGACATGATGGCCTGGAACTATCTGGATTACTTGATCAAACACTTCCCGGAAGTAGATTTTGTGGATGCATCTGATCTCATCGCGCCCCTCAGAGCAGAAAAAAGCGCGGATGAACTTGATTTTGCCAAAAAATCGATGACCGTGCTCGATAAAGTCATGGGTTACATGCAGGCGTACGCTTTGCCCGGAACCTATGAATACGAAGTCCGCAGCACGTGCATGAAAATTATCATCGACCTTGGCGGTGAAGAAATGCTGATCACCATAGGAAGTGCTCCTGCCGGTGAAAAGTTCGCGCTCTATCCGAGTTTTTTCCAGAACAGACTGCTTCAGACGGGTGACGAACTTTACTTAAAAATTCAGAGCAGCGGCCCGGGCGGCTTTTATACTACTTTAGGCAGGATGTTTTCAATTGGGCAGGCTCCCTCCGAAAACTTGCTTGGGCGTTGGGACGCGGTCGTCCGTGCTGAAAAATTCCTGCTGGAGCAGCTCGAAGCGGTGAAACAGCCGGAAAAAGTTTTCTCGAGCTACAACAACTATCTGGCAGGGCAGGGTTATGCCGAGTCTGCAGGATTTTTTGCCTATGGACAGGGCTATGACTATTTCGAAAGTCCTTTGATGCAAAAGGGAGAGACGCTCGAAATAGGTTCGAACATGAGCCTGGGTCTCAATATCGAACTTGCCGGTGAAAACACGACAACTTACGGCGCGGATAGCTTTGTGACCGGAAGCTCAGGCATTAAACGGCTGAGTCAGACACCCTTTACGGTATTTAGAACTTGATCCACGCTTTTTTTACGAAAACAATTATGCTTGAGCCTGAGCAATTTTATGCGGCTCAAAGCCATTAGGAGGCTGAAATGTCCAACATTCGTTATCAAATGTCAGATAAAGAAATGAATCGAAGATGGGATCGACTCAAGGCGATCATGGCAGAAAACAAAGCAGATATGCTGATCGCCCAGGGAAACAGCATGTTTTTGGGAGGCTATGTCCGCTGGCTGACGGATATTCCTGCGGAATACAACAGTAACATGACCGTCCTTTTCTTCCCTGACCGGCCCATGATCCTGATCAGATCCACCCACGTGCCCATCCCGCAGGAATTCTGCAGGAACGTGGCAAAAGTGATCTACACACCCAGCACCCCCGCCGTGACCTTTACGAATAAAAGTCAGGTGGAAGCGGTTATGGACGTAATCGAGGATTTGAAAATCAGCGCGCCGGCCATCGTAGGTAAGGCGGAACTCAGCAGCCATTTTATGCTGAGTCTGACCCAAAAGCATCCCGCCCTGAGCTTTATCGATCTCACTGAAGAACTTGATCAGCTGAAAACCATAAAAAGCGACGAAGAAATCGCCTGCGTCCGCAAGACCGCCTGGATCCATGATCAGGTCTGGGCTGCTTTTCCGGCCATGGTCAAGCCGGGCATGACAGAATACCAGCTCAGATCCGAGGTCATCCGTCTGATGACCAACCTGGGCTGCGAAGAGCACCTGATCTTTCTGGGAACGGCCGCGCCCTATCATCCTACCGGCCAGCAGACCTTTCAATACGCGAATCGGCGCATCAACGAAGGTGACTATGGTCAGATCTTGTTTGAGTCCAGCGGCCCGGGCGGCTACTGGTGCGAGTCTGCGCGCAACTTTTGCCTGGCGGAACCTTTCCCCGAGCTGGTCGAAGCCTGGGAATTTTCGAAAAAAGCGCAGCAGCTGACGGCGGACGCACTGATGCCGGGTACCCCGGCGACTGAAATCGTCAGAGTGTACAACGAGTATCTGCTGGAGCATGATTATGTTCCGGAGGGCAGACTCTACGGCCATTCACAAGGCTACGACCTGATCGAGCGTCCCTCCTTCATGCCGGATAACAAGCGCGGCAATGAGACCATGATCATCCAGGCAGGCATGACTGTTTCGCTGCATCCCTTCGTGACGAACGATATTTTGACCGTGTATATCAATGATGATTACCTGGTGACCGATCACGGCGCCGAAAAGCTTCATCAAACGCCGGCCGAAATGATATTATTGTAAACAAGCGCCCTGCAATTTGTTCAAACAAGCACCGCTGCTGTCCGCGCCCTCGGGTCGGCGGTTCGGTGCTTTTTTGAAATAATATAAATAAGGAAGTAATAGACGTGATGTATCCGGTGACCGGTATGGTTCTGGCAGGTGGGAAAAGCTCCCGCATGGGGGTGGATAAAGCCCTGCTCCCGCTTCAAGACCAGAATTTCCTGGGCTTGCGCATCAATTATTTGAAGCCGCTTTTTGACGAAGTGATGCTGGTCGTGGATCGACCCGGTAAGTACCATTTCGAGGGTGTCTCGGAAGCCTATGATCTTTTCACGGGCAAAGGTCCCCTGGGCGGGATTCATGCCGGCCTGCTCGCTGCGCGCCATGACTGGGCTTTTGTCACCGCCTGTGATATGCCCTATTGGGATGTCTCCCTGGTCGAAAAGCTGCTGGCCGAGCGAGACGATGAGGACATCGTTGTGCCCCGTTACAACGGCAAGCTCGAGCCCCTCCTGGCCTTGTACCGCAAATCCTGCGTACCGGCTATAGAGGATTTGATCAAGCAGCAGCACCACCGCATCCATGATTTATTTCAGCAGGTCAAGACGAAAATCGTGGTCCTGGATGACGCGGAATCGGAACAGACTCAAGCAGCGAAGCTCTTTGTCAACGTCAATACGCCGGATGACTATCTGAAGCTGAAAAAGTCCTGTCCGGTGCTGTCGATCGTCGCGCGCTCAGGTACGGGCAAAACGACCCTTCTGGAAAAACTGATTCCGGAATTGAAAAGCCGCGGCTTGCGCTTGGCCATCATCAAACACGACCGGCATCAATTTGAAATGGATCATGAGGGTAAGGATACCTGGAAATTTTCCAGGGCCGGTGCGGATATCGTCGCGATTTCTTCACCGGAAAAATTCGCGCTCATCGAAAAGCCCAAAAAAGAGCAGAGCCTGGACGACATCATCGCGCGCATCAATGGAGTCGACTTGATTTTGACTGAGGGCTACAAATACGAAAACAAGCCAAAAATCGAAATTTATCGCTCGGCGGTCTGCACTGAACTCATCAGCCCTGCGCATGAGCTGGTAGCCGTGGCCAGCGATGTCCCCCTCGACCTGGCTGTGCCCTGCATTGACCTGAGCGACATCGGCGCGCTGGCGGATGAAGTGCTGCGCTTTGTGGAAAAACAAAATTTGCTGAGCCCTGTATCCTAAGCAGCCAGCCCGCCCGACCGAGTAGAGGTGAGTAAACATGCCCTTTCAAATCATCAGACAAGACATCACCAAAATGCACGTGGATGCCATCGTCAACGCGGCCAACACCGAGCTCCAAATGGGCGGGGGCGTGTGCGGGGCGATTTTCCGCGCAGCCGGCGCGCCCGAGCTGCAAAGCGCCTGCCATAAACTGGCTCCCATCAAAACGGGGGAGGCGGTCATTACCCCCGGCTTCGCTTTGCCGGCCAAATACATCATCCATACTGCGGGTCCGGTCTATCGGGACGGTGCACAGGGTGAAGAACAAGCCCTGCGCGCGAGTTACACAAACAGTTTGAAACGAGCGGTCGAGAACGGCTGCGTGAGCATCGCCTTTCCCTTGATTTCCAGCGGTATTTACGGCTACCCCAAGGCGGAGGCCCTGCGCGTCGCCAGAGAGAGCATCGGGGATTTTCTGGCCACTGAGGAGATGGAGGTGTACTTGCTGGTTTTCAGCAAGGAAGCCTTCGAGCTGAGCGAAAATTTACTGGGCGAAGTTGCCTCCTACATCGATGAGCACTACGTCGATGAGCGCTACGAAACAAGGCGTTCGAGAGCCTTTGAAATTGACAGAAAAATCGACTTTAAAGAGCCAAATGTTGCGAACTATCAAGCTGCACCGCAGCGTTTGGAAGACCTGATCAATGACCTGGATCAACCTTTTACCGAGATTTTAATGGAGCTGATCGATAAGAAGGGCAAAACAGAGGTCGAGGTCTACAAGCGCGCCAACCTGGACCGTAAGCACTTCTCCAAAATCCGTAACAACAAAAACTACCTGCCCAAAAAGCGCACGGTGCTCGCCCTGGCCATCGGCCTGGAGCTGAGTCTGGCTGAAACTCAGGAGTTCCTGGAGAGCGCCGGGTACGCGCTGTCGCATTCCCATCGTTTTGATGTGATCATCGAATATTTTTTGAAAACGCGCAATTACGACATTTACAAAATCAACGAAGTGCTCTTCACCTACGACCAGGAGCTCCTGGGCGTTTAAGATCCTTATACGACGGCAGACCCGTAAAGCGTTCGGACCCATGTCCGGACGCTTTTTTGTCGCTTGAGAGGCGACCTTTTGCCTGCCTGCAAGCCCTATTCTGAAAGCACATAAAGCTTGGAGGTAAAAAGCAATGAACAAGGATTTAACGGAACTGGTATTTATACTGGATAGAAGCGGATCCATGAGTGGCCTGGAAACAGATACGCTGGGCGGTTTCAACGCGATGCTCGAGAAACAAAAGCAGCTCAAGGGGGAATGCCGCATCACCACGCTTCTTTTTAATCAGACGCATGAGCTGCTGCACGACCGCCTGGACATTCAGGCCGTGGGAGCTCTGGACGAAGCGCATTATCAAGTGGGTGGAGGGACCGCACTGATTGATGCCCTGGGCCATGGCATTCAAAAGCTCATCAAGGTCCAGCAAAGCAGCGCGCCGGAATTTCGTGCGGCGCAAGTGATGTTCGTGATCATCACCGACGGTTACGAAAACTCCAGCCGCGAATTTTCTTCAAAAACCGTCAAGCACATGATTGAAGGGCAAATAGAAGCCGGCTGGGAATTCATTTTCCTGGGAGCGAACATCGATGCCGTCGAAACAGCGCAGCAGTATGGTATAGGGGCGGACCGCGCTCAGAATTACCACGCGGACAAGAAGGGTGTGAAAACGAACTTCGAGGCCATGTCAGAAGCCGTCACATACTATCGTTCCTGCAAGGCCATGCCCGACGACTGGAATAAAAAAATCACGGATGATTATAAAAACAGAAATAAGAAAAGCTGAGATGTAAGGCGGAATGGTTTTACAGGATACCAGAGATAAATTGATGATAGCCAGACAAATATGGGGGGGGTATCTTCGATGATGGCATGGTCTCCTGTGAATTCCATAAAAAAGAGGCAGTCTGGTGAGTTCACCCGATTGCCTCCTTTTAAATTGACTGGATTATTCTTTTGACCGTCTGGAAGCGAAGCCCTTTACATATTCGCAATCTCTTCCCGGACGATTTTCACCCAATTGACGATGTTTTCGGGATTGTGTCCCAGCGTGTGATTGTCTTTCATGATCAATTCCAGGTGATTGTGCTTGGCGATCTGTAAGTATTCGCGCAGTGTTTTCCGCACGCGCTCGAAATCCGGATGCGGCACGGCTAGGTCTGTGGGTGAGGGCTTCAGCGAGTAGATGTAATCTTTGCCCAGCTTATCCGCCATGATCTGCTTGTCCGCCCAATACGATACCGACACGCGTCTCAGATTCTTTACGCGCTTGATGATGTCAAAGCGCTTGTCCAGCGGCTCGCAGCACCCGTAGCAGCTCAATCCGAAGCGGTTCATCATCTGCTCCTGATAGGGGAAGATGAACTCTTCAAACATCTCCGGCGAAACACTGACCGTGTTCTGGCTTTCCGCAAGTCCCCACATGTCTTTGGTCCGCACACGCCCGTTAAAGTCCGGGGCCGGCAATTCATCGGTATAGCCGATTCCACCTGAACCAACGTATGTGCCATCATTGTTCAGGCAAAACAAACCCTGCTCTTCCAAAAAATCCATACGCGCCATCATGGCGTCGAGAATGATCTGCATGACCTCATGAAATCTTTCGGGTTCATCGTAAAAGTCATACATCATATTTTCCAGCCCGCGCAGAAAGGCCATTTCGTCCGACATGCCAAAGGACCAGAACCAGGTGGTGTTGAGGCGGGAGGTCAAGGCGCCGTCAAATATCTCCTTGGCCGTTTGCAGGAGGGTGTTTGAGGTCTCATAAAAAATCTCCAGTTTATCACTTTGAATCTCATTGATTTGGTCGTAATCCGTCAGAATGGTGTCGATGTGGTAAGACTTTCCGTCCGCGATGGCCTGACCTTGATTGGATCCGGCTTTTCTGTCGCCAACCGTCCAGGGAATTTTATTGAAAACATAAGGCAGATTAAAGACCGGTTCAACGACCATATCGTCATCCATAAAATCCCCCCAGAAAATGTACTTTCTGAGCAGGCTTTCCCAATGACGGGCGATGCTGTTTTGGCAGCGATAGTCTTTATCCGGCAGTATTTCGTTCCAGCCGTTTTCCGGGTCACACAAAATGAGTGGACGAGTGTTTTTGAGCATGTTGTGGTCTTTCCACAGTTGCTTACGCTCCGCCATGATCGGACGAGCCGCGATTTCGGCGACTTTTTTTCCAAGATCACGCAGAATGGCCTTGTCACTCTCCGGAAAACTCAAGTCCGAATAGTCGGCAAAATTAAAATTCACCCTGAAATTATTATGTTCCATACTTTGCTCCTTCGTTTTCGTGAATCTAAGAAAAGAAACTATTTTCCAATCAGGCTACTTGGCAACGCACTTAGATAAATTGCTGATATCGCATGATCGAAAAGCTTTACAATGCTTTACAGCTCAAATATAAACGGTTTAGAGCAGGGTACCAATAAGCTCATGTGCCATTTCAATATAAGAAACGTGCTATGATTTAAACAAGTATTTGTCGAGGGAGGCTGCGCGGATGTTATGTTCTGAAAAAGGCGTTTTGCCGGGATCTGATTACTACCTAGGTGCGGACAGTCTTGTCAACAATGACCTGCACATTCGCTTACTGTCTTGTGGTTCTTATCATTGTGTTGATGCTTATGAAATCAACCGCTCTTATCATGATGCCTTGCTGCTGGTTTATGTGATCGAGGGAAAAATGTTTTTAAAGTACCGGGAAATTGACTACATGTTAAATGCCGGAGATGCCTTCATTATCGATTGCCGCTACCCCCAGCATTACGGTTCGGTCGATCGTCTCGACTTTCTGTGGGCGCACATCAATCAAGGAAACAGCTTAGAAATTTGCGAAGAGCTGAATCGGCTTTACGGTCCGGTGATCCGACATGAAAATATTGGCCAGGTTCAGGAAAAGCTGCTGAACATACTGTCCTACTACCGAAATGAACAGTATCCCTCCGATTATGTCATTTCTGCCGAGTGCTTTGGTGCGCTTTGCCATTTTTACGCCAATGACAGCTTGAAGGAGCGATCGAAGAAAAATCAGGCGGTGAGTATGTCGATCGAGTACATGAAATATCACCTTGCCTCTGATATCAGTGTTACGGATGTGGCCGATGCGGTACACATCAGTAAACATCACTTTTCCAGGTTGTTCAAAGAACACAGCGGAATGTCGCCGCATAACTATCTGATCAAGCTGCGCCTGGACAGGGCCAAGCATCTTTTAACGACTACGGAGATGACCATTCGCGACATCGCCTTCGAAGTGGGTTTTAAAAGTGATATGGGTTTGATCACCGCGTTTAAGGAGAAGTTGGGGATTTCGCCCGGTAAGTACAGGACGTTCTATTTTTAGCGGGTACGGTTCGAGCAAGAGCGACTTGTCAAGCTCCTATGGCCGTGCTATGCTTGACTCAACAATTGAATAGCTGTCTTCGGGGCGGGGTGTGATTCCCCACCGGCGGTAATGGGACTTAGGTCCACGAGCCCGCGAGCCAAGCTGATCCGGTGTGATTCCGGAGCCGACGGTATAGTCCGGATGAAAGAAGATGCAACACATGTTGTAATGATGTCCCGTACAATTTATTTTGTGCGGGATTTTTGTTTCGACGAAAGGCAGCTCAAAAAGAAAGGACTTGTCTTATGTCAAACAAACAAAAAACCTCATTCATCACCGCCGTCGGAGTACTCTCCGCACTCTCCATCGCACTGCTGCTCTTCATTCCCGGATTGACCATCTTCCCCGCAGCACCCTATCTTAAGTACGACCTCATGGATATCCCCATGCTCATCGCGGGCCTCACGCTGGGACCTCTCGGAGGCAGCCTGGTGCTCTTGATCGGCTGTGCCATTCAGTCGCTTGTCTTTGGAGACGGCGGACTGCCCGGTTTTGTCATGCATTTGATTGCCTCAGGCACTTTGATCCTGGTCGCCTCACTAATCTATCGCAGTAAAAAAACCACGCCCCGCATGATTGTCGGCCTGATTGCCGGATCACTTGCCATGACGGCGGTCATGATTCCGCTTAATCTGATTATCACAGTGCATTGGTACGGAGTGCCTCTGGATGTCGTCAAAGCCGGACTTATCCCTGTGACCATTCCTTTTAATTTGATTAAAGCCGGACTCAATTCGCTGATCACTTTTGCCGTGGTTATAGCCATCAAACCGGTGCTGGACCGCTTCAGCAATAAGAACGGCGCCAAGCTAAAGGCGAAAGCCTGAAAAACACTGGATTTCTGCCGGCCTGACGTACTATGATGAGAGTACTTTCACCGATGGAGGTGCCGCATGGCCGGGCTGCAGAATATTAATACACGTATGAATTGGGATGAGCTCTTGACCCCCCTGCGCTTTCGGGCACGTCATCACGTGCAGGCTGAGGAGGTTGAGAGCTCTTTTGAAAAAGACTATCAGCGCATCATCGCCTCTGCTTCGTTTCGGCGCCTGCAGGATAAAACGCAGGTTTTCCCCCTGGACCAGTCGGATTTTGTCCGCACCCGTCTGACGCATTCGCTGGAAGTATCCGCTTTGGCCAAAGCGATGGGCAAAAGCATCGCCCAGGAATTGTACTTTCTGGGTGTGGCGCCTGAATTGTCGACGTCGCATGTGCAGTCGCTCGGAGATGTGCTCCTGGCGGCCGGTCTGATCCATGATATTGGCAACCCGCCCTTTGGGCATTACGGGGAGACGACGATCAGGGACTGGTTCGCGCGCAATCTGGGCGTTCTGTCTTTTGATGGTCGGCCCCTGGCGGAGGTTTTGAACCGCCAGCGACAACTGGATTTTTTACATTTTGAGGGTAACGCACAGGCCTTGAGGCTGCTCAGCAAGCTGCATTTTCTGGTCGATGATAATGGGATGAATTTGAGTTTTGCCACTTTGGGCAGCATCCTGAAGTATCCGTATTCGTCTACTGCGGTAGACAAAATAAACGGCCGCCATCGCGAGGCAAAAATCGGTTATTTCGCAGCCGAGGCAGATCTGTTTTCAGCCATTCAGGAGGCGACCGGTACCTGGGGCAGAACACACCCGCTGGCTTTGGTTTTAGAAGCGGCGGACGATATTTCCTATCGCACCGCTGATATTGAAGATGCTTATGCCAAGGGGCGCTTCAGTTTTGGACAACTGCTGGACGCGCTTCATGCGAATGAGCGGGTCGAGTCTGTGGACGCGGGCACAAAGCAGCTTTTTCTGGAGCAAGTCAAAGCACTGGAGCAGCTGTTTACGGAGGCCAAACATAAGAAGCTGCACAAGCCGGAACAATACGCGCTCCAAAACTGGCTGGTGAGCCTTCGTGCTTTGATGCACAAGGACTGCGCTCAGTCATTCGCGGTGAATTATAGCGCGATCATGATCGGGCAATACGAGGGTACTTTGGCGCACGCACGGATCAGCGGCTTGCTTCTGGATGTGCTGGGTGACATCGCTTACGAGTACGTTTTTTCATCGAAGCAGATCATCCAAATGGAGATCGCGGCTAACACCATCATCGGGGGGCTCCTGGATAAGTTTGTGCCGGCCGGCATCGATTGGGACACGGACAGGAAGCAGAGCTCGCTCGAGCCGCGCTTGATGTCCATTATTTCGGATAATTACCGGGCTTGCTACCACCGTTTTGCCGAAGGGCAGGACGAAGAGACCCGGCTGTACCTGCGACTGTTGTTGGTGACGGATTATATAAGTGGCATGACGGATCATTTTGCTAAGAAAATGTACCAGCAGCTGGTGGCCGGCGCGTGAATGAAAGCGCTTAACGCCCGCTGAAGCCTGTCAAGCTCAATTCCTGAATTCCAGCTCCTGCGATTTCATCACGACTTTGAGTGAGGGGTCGACACTCTGAGAAATAAAGACGTTACCGCCGATGGTCACGCCATTGCCTATGATGGTTTCTCCCCCCAGGATAGTGGCACCGCCGTAAACCGTCACGTCATCACCCAGCGTGGGATGACGCCTCACCCCTTTCAGGCGCTGACCGCCACGTGTGGAAAGTGCACCCAAAGTCACGCCTTGATAGAGCTTGACGCGGCTGCCGATGACCGTAGTTTCGCCGATGACCACACCGGTCCCATGATCAATAAAAAAGGAGGGGCCGATCTGAGCACCGGGATGGATGTCAATGCCGGTGATGCTGTGGGCGTGTTCACTCATGACCCGAGGGATCATGGGGACTTCTAAATTATATAGCTCGTGTGCCAGACGATGAATGAAGACCGCAAGCACACCGGGATAGGAGAGGATCACCTCGCTGTAGCCCTGGGCAGCCGGGTCGCCTTCGAAAGCCGCTTCAATGTCGGTGCTGATCAGCTCGCGCACCGCGGGAAGATGCTCCAGGAATTGATTGGCCATTTTTTCTGCGCGGACTTGTTCCAGGGCACAGTCCACACAAGCGGCTTCGCCTTTGGTCTGCCGACGCACGTGGCAGAGCGCATGGGAGATTTCTTCGGCGAGTCCCTCTTTCAGCAGCAGCAGCAGACCCCCTATTTGAAAAGCACCGGTTTCTTTCTTTAAGCTCTGAGGGGCAAAATAACCCGGAAACATCAAGGTGCGGCAGACCGAGATCAGTTCAACGATCCTGTCGTGGTTGGGTAAGAAGGAATCATAATCACCGAGCAGATGAGGCGCATTTTTATAACTCTGCATCAGGGCGTTGACGGTATTGGCCAATGTTATTTCTGACATAATGGTATCCTTTCCAGCAAAGCAGCCTAGCTTAAGCGTTGGCGCTTCCAATCACCTCATCCGGAAGGGTGAGTTTGTTGATGCTGTCCAAAAGAGAAAAATCAATGCTGAAGTAGGTGTCGGGGTGCCTTTCCAAATAGCGCTGCTGCTCATCTTCAGCGATGACAAAATTCTGCAGGGCAGTCAGTTCCACGGTGATGCGCTGCTCCTGCTTTTCACGGCAGCGTTCAAAAGCCTGTTTGATCAGAAGCAGATCGTTGTCCTCGGTGTAATAAACCCCGGTGCGATATTGATAGCCCCAGTCAAAACCCTGGTGACCTTTGGCCACAGGATCGATCACAGCGAAAAAGACATCCAGAAGCTGGTCCAGGCTTACGATTTCGGGATCATAATAGAGACGAACGGCAAAAGCGAAACCCGTATCCCCGCGGTCAACTTCCGAAAAAGTCACACTGCGCAGGCGGCCGTTCACATAACCGGCCTGGCAGCTGGCGACGCCGCGAATACGGCTGAAAAATGCTTGTGCGCTCCAAAAATTTCCTGCAGCCAGCACGATATTGTTCAAGCGTTCAGGTAAATAAGCAATGCTT
>CAYNZF010000008.1:0-24358 GCA_964401615.1 uncultured Oscillospiraceae bacterium | reverse complement strand
TTTCGTTGGGGTTGGCGGGCAGGACATAATTGCTGTCGGGCATGGTAAAGCCTCCTTGCACTGCGGCATTCGCCGGGCTGCATTTATTTTAGCATAGAACCGCCAAGGTGCTTGAATAATCGAAACACGGTCCGCTCAAATATTTTCAAAAGCGCAATGTCAAAGAAGGTCAAAAAATTCCCGCGGCTCGCTTGACATTGAAATCTCAGGCTTTATAATAAAGTCAAAGAAAGTCAAAATGCAGAAAGGCGGTGCAAAATGGCACGTTTAAGTGATGTGATCGAGACCCTGCTCAAGGCAATGATCGATGAGAACGAGGGCAGTGTTGAAATTACGCGTGGCGAATTGGCCGAACAAATGAATTGTGTGCCTTCTCAAATTACCTACGTATTATCGACGAGATTTACAAACGGACAAGGCTATCTGGTCGAGAGCAGGCGCGGAGGCGGCGGCTGGATTCGCATCCACCGTTTAATGACCACCGACACCGCTTCTCAGTATGTGATGCATGCCCTCAACACCATGGGTGAAGAGCTGACGCAGCATCAAGCTTATGTTTTTCTGAGAAACTTTGTCGACTACGACGTCATCGAGGAGAGCATGGCTAAAATCATGCAGGCCGCGGTGTCGGATCATAGCCTGCAGCTGGTTGATTCGGCGGTCAAAGACAAGGTGAGGATGCATATTCTCAAGCAGATGATCCTGCAGCATTCGATGTGACAAGACCGCAGAGCGGAAATGCTTTACGCAAGTAATGCACAGGGCTGAACATTTTTACTTTTAAAAGGGGTGATGCATCATGTTATGTGATCGATGTAACATAAACCAGGCGACCATTCATCTGGAAAACAATATCAACGGGAAAATAATCAAGGCGGACCTTTGCCCGCAATGCGCGCAGCTGCTTGGTTTGACTCCGAACGGGTCTCTGTTTGAACAATTCTTCGGCCACAACATTCTGGGTCAGCATCCTAATGGACAGAACTTATTCAGTTTTTCAAACCCGCTCCAGTCCGGCCCGCTCGGCTTGGATGTGTGCCCCAGCTGCGGCACGAGTTTTCAGGAATTTCAAAAAACGGCCTTGTTCGGCTGCCCTGAATGTTACAAATATTTTGAACCCAGACTAGCTTCGATTTTTAAACGGGTTCAGGCCGGTCAGAATCATGTCGGGCGTAAGCTCGGTAAGGCGGGGAAGGCAAGTGAAACGATTTTGCCCTCAGACGATGCGCAGGCAGCGGTTGAAAAAACCCTGCCGCTCAAGGAAGAAAAGCCTGCTGCAGGCCGGGATCAGGCAGAGATAAGTGATTTTGAAACCCTGCGCAAGGCACAGGCTGAAGCCGTAAGTCAAGAGGATTACGAACGTGCAGCTAAAATCAGGGACCGGATCAGAGTGCTTCAAAGTCAAATGGTAAAAAGAAGTCCTTCTGAAATCGCCTTACCCAATGGTGCTGCGGAGGAAGGCAATGCCACGGCAGGCGAACAGAGGCCAAAGAAAGCCCGCCCCTCCCGCAATACATCGAAAAAGAAAACAGACCACACAGAAGACAAGGAGGTGCAAGCTTGAGCACAAAACACTGGTATGAAAGCTGTGGACCCAAAGCTGACGTTGTCGTGTCGTCACGCATTCGCCTCGCGCGCAATCTGAAAGGTACGGCATTTCCCAATAAGCTGGGTCTGCAGGATCAACGCAAGCTCAACGAACGCATCAAGGACGCCTTCTACAGCAGTAATAAGCACATGAAAGAACTGTATCTGGATGTGGACCTGGCCACTTTGCCCGCGATCGATCAGGAACTCCTGGTAGAGAAAAGGCTGATCAGTCCGGCCCTCATGAACGCGGCCCATCCGGTTGAAGCCTTGATCAGAAAAGACGAGGCCGTATCAATCATGCTGGGTGAGGAGGATCACATCCGTATCCAGGCCATGACCGCGGGTTTTGATCTGGACGCGGCGTACAAAGAGGCTCTGCAGGCGGCTCTCCTGCTGGAAGAGGAACTGCCGGTCGCCTTCGATGAACAGCTGGGTTTTTTGACCGCCTGTCCCACGAATACCGGTACAGGGCTGCGCGCCTCAGTGATGCTGCATTTATGCGCGCTGAGTGAGCTCAATCAAATCAAAAATCTGCAAGCCCAACTGGGCCAACTCGGTATGACGATCCGGGGAGCGATGGGGGAAGGGACGAAGGGCAGTTTCAATCTTTATCAAGTCTCCAATCAAATCACATTGGGACTCAGTGAAGAGGACCTGATCGCAGACTTGAAAAAAGCGACCGAACAAACCATCAACCTGGAACAAAACGCACGTAAAGAACTGCTGACCCACAAGCGCCTGATGCTTGAAGACCGTCTGTTTCGCAGTAAAGCCACGCTGGAAAGCGCCAGGATACTCCCTCAGGAAGAGGCGGAAAAGCTGCTTTCAGATTTGCGTTGGGGTGTTGAGCTGGGCTTTTTCCCGGAGCTGAGTCTGGAGGATGTGGCCGCCCTGATGAGTGAAAGCGGCAGGGCACAGGTTCAGCGCAGCGCCGGCCAGATTCTGGCTCCGCATATGCGAGACGAACTCCGCGCCACCAATATAAGAAATAAACTACATAAGACAAATCATCACAAATAGTGACTTGCTTTGACAGTAATTTACGAAAGGAAATAGGACATGAACATTAAAATTTCGCGCAGAACAGCGCAAGCCTTTTATGAAGCCTACCTTTGCAGCCGCAAGCTGGGCATCAATTACATCGGCAGCGAAGAGCTGGTGGCGGGCATCATCAAAGAAGGAGGGGCCGCTGCTGAAATTCTGGCCTCCCGCGGCGTCGACTACGACAAATTTTTTACCATTTTGGAAGCCAATGCAGGCGGGTCCGAGAAAAACGCCGACTTACCTGAGGAAATCGACTTTACCAAGATGATGCGTCTGGTCACACCGCGGAGCAAGCGCATTGTCGAATTAGGCGCTCACATCGTCGCTCGCATGGGGCGTCAACAAGTCGAGCCCGAGCACATCCTGATGGGTCTGCTTCAGGAAGGTGACAACGTCGGACTCAACATCCTCATCAAGCTGGGCGTCATGCCGGATGAGCTGTTCGCGGCTCTGCGTGAAGCGACCCAGAACAGTGAAGAGAGCCCGGATGATGTTTCGGAGGAAGCCATTGAAGCGGAAGCCGGCGGACTGGGCGCGAGCATGCCCGGACAGGAACAGGCTGCGGGTAAAGCCGCAGGTGGCGGCGGAAAGCATCCGACACTGGATAAGTACGGCACCAATCTGACGACCATGGCCAAAGAAAATAAGTTTGACCCCATTATCGGGCGCGAAAATGAAATCATGCGCGTCATGCAGATCCTGGCCAGACGGACTAAAAACAACCCCGTTTTGATCGGTGAACCCGGTGTGGGTAAAACCGCCATCGCGGAAGGCCTGGCCCAAAGAGTTGTCGGTCCCGAAGTGCCGGAGCTCTTGAACGGAAAACAAATCTACTCGGTGGATATCGGTGGTATGCTGGCCGGCGCTAAATATCGCGGTGAGTTTGAAGAACGCCTGAAAAAGGTGCTCAGCGAAGCGGCTGCGGCTAAAGACATCATCCTGTTCATCGACGAACTGCATAACGTGATCGGCGCAGGCGCGGCGGAAGGCGCCATGGACGCGGCCAACCTGCTCAAACCGATGCTGACCAAAGGCGAGCTCCAGATCATCGGCGCGACCACTATCGATGAATATCGCAAGCATATTGAAAAAGACGCGGCCTTCGCGCGCCGCTTCCAGCCTGTTACAGTCGGAGAGCCCACCCCCGAAGAGTGCCTGCTCATACTCCAGGGCCTGCGCGACAAGTACGAAGCCCATCACAAAGTAAAAATTTCCGATGAAGCCATCGATGCGGCGGTTGACTTGTCTGTGCGCTATATCACGGATCGGTTTCTGCCTGACAAAGCCATCGACCTCATCGATGAAGGCTGCTCGAAATTGCGCATCCATGCGGTGCCCGAATCCACCACAGTCAAGGAATTGGAAGAGGCTCTGGCCAAGGTCCATTTAGCCAAAGTCAAGGCGGCTGAGTCTGAAAACTTCGAAGAGGCAGCCAAATTGCGCAGTGAAGAACAAAGCCTGATGGAGCAGAAAGTGAGTGCGGAAAACGATCATAAACGCGAATTGGAAAGCCGCAGCCTCGTCCTCACCGAAGGGAACGTGGCGGATATCGTCGCTTCGTGGACCGGTATTCCCGTGCAAAAGATCACCGAAAGCGATGCGGAAAGACTGAAAAACCTGGAAGCCGAGCTGCATAAGCGCGTCGTGGGACAAAACGCCGCCGTCACGGCGGTTTCCAAAGCCATCCGCAGAGGCCGTCTGGGCTTGAAGAACCCCAAACGCCCAACCGGATCCTTCATCTTCCTGGGCACCACCGGTGTCGGTAAAACCGAGCTGGCCAAGGCACTGGCTGAGGTCATGTTCGGGGACGAAAACGCCCTCATTCGTCTGGACATGTCCGAATACATGGAGAAATTCGATGTGTCCAAGCTGATCGGCTCCCCGCCGGGTTATGTCGGCTACGAAGAAGGCGGACAGCTCACTGAAAAAGTGCGCCGTAAACCCTACGCGGTCGTCCTCTTTGACGAAATCGAAAAAGCCCATCCCGACGTCTTCAACGCGCTTTTACAAATCATGGAAGATGGCCGGCTCACCGACGGACAAGGGCGGACCGTTGATTTCCGTAACACCATCCTGATCATGACCTCCAACGTCGGAGCGAGAATGCTCAGCAATCAGGGCGGCAGGAAGATTGGTTTTGCCCCTGTTGAGAAAGACGAAAACGGTCTGGACAGTGAGCGGGAGCTCTACGGCGGCAAGAATTACGAGGAAGCCAAAAAGCTGATCATGGAAGAGCTGAAGAAGGCCTTTAACCCTGAATTCCTGAACCGTGTTGATGAAATCATCTTCTTCCATATGCTCGACCGTGCTTCCGTGCTGAAGATCGCTTCGATCATGGTGGCTCAAGTGGGCAAAAGGATCGCAGAAATCGGTGTGACGCTGGAAGTGACCGATGAGGCATTGAAGCTCCTGGCTCAACGAGGTTACGATCCGTCCTACGGTGCCAGACCGCTGCGTCGTGAGATCCAGTCTTCGATCGAAGACAAATTCTCCGAAGCTTTACTGGACGGTATCGTTAAGGAAGGGGACACCGCAGTGGTGCATGAGCACGAAGGCGAAATCGTCATCAAGAAAAAATTAGGCCAAGAGCTCCCCGTCGCAGCGAAAGAAGACTCGCTGGAAATCATGCCGGAGACTGAAGCGAAACCCAAACGGGGCCGCAAGAAAAAAGAACAGTAAAATTTAGCGCAGCTTGTTCGCGACGAAAAGCCGGCCTTGAAAGCCGGCTTTTTTGTGCTCGCAACTTAAGTTGCAGGGCTGGTTAAGAGGTTTTCTGCGCTCAGCCCAGCAGCGAGTACATCACGAAGAGCGAGGCACACATGGATGAAACCAGGGAAACAACGGTGATTTGTGTGTTGATGGAAGGACCGGCCGTATCTTTGAACGGGTCGCCCACGGTATCACCGATGACACCGGCTTTGTGGGCGTCGGAACCTTTGCCGCCGAAATGACCGGCTTCGATGTATTTTTTAGCGTTGTCCCACATGCCGCCCGAGTTGGACATCAGCAGAGCCAGCAGGATGCCGCTCATGATATTTCCTGCCAGAAAGCCGCCGATGGCCTGAACGCCGCCGATGAAGCCGACCACGAGGGTCACTACAATAGCCATCACACCCGCGGGCAAAAGCTCTTTCAAGGCACCGAGGGCCGCGATATCGATGCAGCGGTTGTAATCCGGGGCGACGCCGGCCCGGCCTTCTTTAAGCCCGGGAATCTCGTCAAATTGCCGATGGATTTCAGTAACCATGCGCACCGCGTTACGCTCGACACCCATCATCAGTAAAGCGGAGAACACTGCGGGGACCGCCACTCCGACAATCATCCCAAAGAAGACGAGAGGATCCAGAATGGCAAAATCAGAAGGCTTGCCGAGTCCGGCCAAAATCTCCTGATAGGCGGCGAGCAGGGCAATGACCGTGAGTCCGGCCGCGCCGATGGAGAAACCTTTGGTGATGGCTTTGGCGGTGTTACCCGCTGAATCGAGCTGGTCCGTGATGTCGAGGACGTCTTCGCCCAAGCCTCCCATTTCCGCCAGGCCGCGCGCGTTGTCAACGATCGGGCCGTAGGCGTCGTTGGAGGTGACCATTCCGACGATGGAAAGCATGCCTACCGCAGAAAGGGCGATGCCGTAGAGGGCATAACCGGGGCCGAGCGGGGCCGTAAGCGTATAGGAAACGAGCGCAGCGGCACCGATGCCGATGAGGGCAGGGAAGACCGATATCAGACCGTAAGAGAAGCCTGAAATGATGGTAAATGCCGGACCGGTCTGGCTGGCTTTGGCTACATGAATGACCGGTTTTCCCTCATCGGAGGTGAACAGTTCGGAGGTGAAACCGATGATGGTCCCGGCGGCCAGGCCGACCATGGCCGCGCCCCAGAGGCGGATCTCAAAACCACCGACCAGGGTCGCGATGAGCGTGAAAACGAAAAACAGCGCAGTAGTCAGGTAGGTGCCGCGGTTCAGTGCTTTACCCGGGTGATGGCCTTCCTTCACTCCTGAGGTGAGCACCCCGATGATGGACGCCAGCAGACCCAGTGCCCCAAGGCAGAACACAAAACTGATCTGTCCCAGCGGATAAGCCAGTATCATGGCCGCAGCGATGGATGCGATGTTCGAATCGAAGAGGTCCGCCCCCATACCGGCCACATCCCCCACATTGTCGCCTACGTTGTCCGCGATGACCGCCGGATTGCGCGGGTCATCCTCGGGGATGCCCAGCTCGACTTTACCGGTGAGGTCGGCTGCGATGTCGGCCGTTTTGGTGAAAATACCACCCCCCGCTTTGGCAAAAAGAGCAAGTGAACTGGCCCCGAAGCTAAAAGTCAAAATAAGGTCGGGGCGTTCAGGCACGATGAGGTACAGGACCGCGGCGCCCAAAAGTCCGCTGCCGACCACCGCCATGCCCATGACCGCGCCACCGCGGAAGCCGGCCATGTAGGCTTTGGAAATGCCTTCTTTGGCTGCGGATGCGGCTTTGACGTTGGCGATGGTGGCGATGCTCATGCCGAGCACACCGGCCAGCGCCGACAGGATACCGCCGGAGAGGTAAACGGCGGCCATCATCAGATTGTGGCCGATGCTGCCGTTTTGCCAGATGGGTGGGAAAAAGAGAAAAATAAAGACCGCGACGACACCGAGAAATTTGGCCAGGATCTTATACTCGGTTTTCAGGAATGAAAAAGCCCCGGCCCGAATGAGTTTCCCCCAATGCGAGATAGAGCCTTCCGCGGTCTTCATGTTTTTGACGTAGTAGTAAAAATACGCTGCGACGACAAAAGACAGGAGCGATACGACGATTGCGATCAGCGGCCAGAGAAACGATGACATCTTGAAATCCTCCCTAATGCGAATGTGAACGAGTAAGCTTACTTCACATTGTAGCACTTGCAGTCAGATGCAAAAGTCACTCAGGAGTAGAATCGAAAAATTTATCTCGAATATTCAGGCGAGAAAATTTCGCGCTCCTTCGGGTTTTTTTAGGGAATTTATGCACTAAATTCCCTTGGAATAGGCAAAGGAACACAAAACGAAGCGAAGGAAGCCCAAAAAAGCCACGCCATTCTACTTGCCCAGGCCGATGACCAGTAAAATTATGCCCGCGACTCCCACAAGCCCGGCCATCACGAGGCTGATGGTGATCACCGTCTGGTCTGTGGTCTTTTGCCCCAGCTTCATCTTAACGATTTTGATCAGCTTGGGAGACTTTTTCAAAGCCAGCCCCCCCACGATGAAAGTGTAGATAAAACAAAGTAATGCTCCTAAAGCCCATCCGTCCATTTTGATACTCCTCCTGATTTATTAAACGATTCGATTTATTGCTCCAGACCCTTACGGATGCGCGGAGCCGTGAAGGCAAGCACAGCCGCCGCGATCAGCAGCACCACAGCGCAAATCATAAGTAATTTAAGCCAGCTCATGTCACCATTCAGAATGTCGATGTTTCCCTGGTAGATCCAGTAAAAAGGCGACCAGTACAAGACCCACTGCCATTTTTCGGCCAGAAATTCATAGCCCGCGACCGATGCCGCCAGCGGCAGCATGATGATTTTCGTCGAGCCCACCGCCGTCATCACATCATCACTGTTCAGCCCTTGCAGGAAGCCGATCATGATGCTGATCGAAGACGTGACCAGGACCAGGATCAGCAGCTGGACGAAATTGACATGCCCCGCCACACCCATGATCAGGACCAGAATCACAGAGCCCAGCAGCGCCAGGACCACGCCGATGAGACTTTTGCCAAAGATCCACGCCAGACGGCTGATTGGAGTCACATTCATGGCACTGACCGTGTTGTCCATTTTTTCCTCAACAATATTCAAAGAAATCAGCATACCGGAAAGCACCGTCATCAGCAGGATCCCCAGGTTGGCCCAGAGCATTTTCAGCGGAGGAGTCTTGACACCGAACTCCCGGATGACGGCCGTCGAGTCAGCAGGCTGGCGGTCGTACTCGTAAAAAGTCTTGAGCAGACGGGCAAAATCCACCAATTTCTCAGACTCGTTCCCCTGAGTCAGAATGTGTGCCGAGCTGTCCGGACCCACGATACCGATGACCTGGTCACGCTGCAACACACGTTTTTCAAGGGCCGGCAGGTCAGGATAAAGACTTACATTGGCATAATCGCTGAGGTATTCCACCATTGCGGGATTTTCACCTTCGATTAAAGCGAGGTTGACCGTCGTGTCTTCGATGCCGGGGGCGAAAAAATTGACCCCGAGGGCGAGCACAAAAGGAATCACGATGATGAAGAATGACATCGCGTCCCTGAGGCTGACTTTGAGGTCTCTCATGAATATCAGCAGCATTTTTTTAAACATCTCCAAGCCCCCTTCCTAAACCGAAAGCGTCCGCTTAAAACGCAGGTTGGCCCAGGCGAAGAGCAGAGCACTCACAGCCAGGTAAGCCAAAGAAATCAAGAGCACAAAGCCCATTTCCCCTTTGACGAAGATCTCATGGAAACCGAAGATGATGTAATAACTCGTCACATACTGCAGCCAGGGCGGGTTCCAGGAAGGGGAGAAATAGGACAGCGTGGGCAGCATCAGGGCAATCATGAGCAGGAACATCACGGCAAAAGACTTGACGATGTCATCAAAATAGCCGGCCAGGACCAGACCAAGTCCGGAGGAGAAAAGTCCTGTAGCGAGCAGAAATACGATCAAGACCGCATAGTTGATGCCAAAGCCCATCAAGGGCACGACCATCAAGAGCGAGGTCAGGAGCATGGTCACGGTCAGGACCATGACTTTGCTGAGTAAATACTGCCAGACGGGCGAGGGGGTGATGGCGTAGGCCTTGATGACCCCTTCCTTTTTATCCAGGAAAATATAGGCTGCGATGATGAAAAAGCCCATCAGCGAACCGTTAAAAGCCAGAAAAACCGGCAGCAGGTGCTCGCGGTCGTTCAACTCGACCCCGGCCCCGGCCAAACGGCGTACGTCCTGATTTTCAGCTGCCGCGAACAGCGCCGCGTCATCCTGGCCGTGCAGGATCTTCAAGAGGCCCTTGAGCCGCGGGGTTTCGTTGCCCTGCAGATAGTAGCTGTAATGCAATTCCAGATCGTCGGCATCCATGCTGACCGCTGCCCCGATCTTATGACGGTCTTCCGCCAAAGCGACCATGTCGGCCTCGCTGTCCAGTAAATAGATTTTTGACTCCTCATTTTCGTAGAGCCGGGCGGTGATTTCAGTTGGGCCGACCTTTAAAAGCAGCGGTTCGGCCTGTTCGTCCGCGTCTTCAAAAGTGGCGATGTACTGCTCTTCGTAAGCCGCTTGAGGAAAGTTGAGATACAAAAATTCTTCTTCTTTGACCGTAAAGTTTTCCGGAACCACAAACAGCAGGACAAAGAGCAGAATAAAGGCCATCAATAGCTCAACGTAAAAATAGAAACCCCGCGCCGCGATTTTCAATTCTTTAACAAAATTCGACCAGATCTTCACTTACACCAGCTCCCTTCCGGTCACCTTGATGAAGATTTCTTCCAATGTCGCCTCCTTGGTGTGCATGGTGCGGATGTTTTGACCGGCAATCAAAGCCTGCAGTTTTACTTTGTCCGCTTCATCCACCGTGGAAAAAGTCTCGCTGCGCAGCTGCCCGTCATCACCGTACTCGACTTCCACCAGACTCTGTCCGTACTCCAGCTTAAGCTTTTTGGGATTATCAATCAGCTTGATCTCGCCATCCACGATGAAAGCGACACGATGACAAAGCTCATCCGCGATGAACATGTTGTGGGTGGTCAGAAAAACGGTGACCCCTTTGGCGTTTTCTTCCTTGATGATGCCTTTGATTACCGACGCGATAGCCGGATCAAGACCCGTGGTCGGCTCATCGAGAAACCAAAGCTCCGGGCTGTTGATCATCGATCGGGCAAAAGTCAGCCGGTGCTTCATGCCTTTCGAAAACTCCTCGGCCCGTATCCCTTCTTTGCCATCGAGGCCGACCAGTTTGAGCAGCTCGGCGGGGTCGCGGGCAGGGACGTCGAACAGTTTCGCGTAGAACTGCAGATTTTCCAGGGCGGTCAGTTTACTGTACACATTGGACTGCTCGAAGGACATGCCGATCCGATTGAACATTGTGCGTTTCATCGCTTTGACATCATAACCGGCCACCGATACCTGCCCGCTTTGCACGCGCAGCAAGCCGGTCAGCAGGCCCTGGGTGGTGGATTTCCCCGCCCCGGATGGACCCAAAAAGCCGAAAACCTCGCCTTTGGGAATGTCAAAGCTGACGTCTTTGACTGCGTACACCTCATTTTTTGAATACGAATGGTAGAGATGTTCTACGGTGATCATGAGCTGTTCCCCCTCGCTGATAAGGCCATAGATGAAATATTACTGAGCTTAAACTGAATATTATGTCCAGGACAAAAGCCATTGGTGAAAGAATGGGGTATAATAATTATATAGCGAAACTTGTCATAATTATATGTCGCCTTCATTACTGTTAAAGTAAGATGACCACTTGTGGAGGATTTATATGCGTTTTGATTTGATGCACCCGGCAGACCAGTTGGTCATGATGATGAATCGGATTTACTACCGTGGTATGACAACGACATCCGGCGGAAACCTCTCTATTAAAGATGAGCATGGCGTCGTTTGGATCACACCGAGCGGGGTTGACAAAGGCAGTCTCACCCGTGACGACATCATGAGCATTACCCCCGACGGGAGCATCAGCGGCCGCCACAAGCCCTCTATCGAATATCCATTCCACTTGAATATTTATAAAATGCGTCCGGACATCAACGCGGTCGTGCACGCCCATTCCCCCGGACTGGTGTCCTTCAGTATCGCGCGAAAAGCACCCAGCGTGCGGCTTTTGCCCAATGTTAAAAAAATCTGCGGTGAAATTGCCATTGCGAAATATGCCTTGCCCGGTACGGAAGAACTCGGAAAAAACATCGGCGCAGAATTCCAAAAGGGTTATTCGACCGTCATCCTGGAAAATCACGGGGTAAGTATCGGTGCCGCCTCGATCTGGCAGGCGTTCATGATGTTCGAGACCCTGGAAACCTCGGCGCTTTTAGAAATCAACGCGCGCAGGCTGGGGAAGGTTAATGAACTTAACGATGAAATCATTAAAATGACCGATTTGAAAAATCGGGCGAATCTCGAAGAATTCGTTCCCGAATTTCACAGCAGCGAAGAGAACGCCGCGCGCCGCGATCTGATCAAGCTGATTCACCGCTCCTACGAGCAGCACCTCTTCACCAGCACGCAGGGGACCTATTCGGTCCGGCTTTCGGACGGCAGTTTCCTCATCACCCCCTATGGCCTCGACCGCAGCTACCTGGATATCGATGACCTGGTTTTGATTAAAAATAACGGCAGGGAAGCGGGCAAAAGACCTTCCCGTTCGGTCAATCTGCATTCAGAAATTTATCGTCAAAATCCCGAAATCAATTCGGTTTTGTCCGCTCATCCGCAGAATATCATGGCTTTTGCCGTGACAGACAAAGTATTTGACCCGAAAACCATTCCCGAAAGCTACATCTTATTGATGGAAATCAAAAAAATTCCTTACGGTCAAAGCTTTCTGGATGAAGCAGGTACCGCGAAAATGTTTACGCCCAGGACACCGGTCCTCATCAGCGAGAATGACTGCATCTTTGTGACGGGTCATTCGCTCCTGAATGCTTTCGACCGCCTGGAAGTCGCTGAATTTACAGCCAAGTCCATCATTCAATCGCAGGAGTTGGGTGAAGTGGTGCATATCGAACAGCAGGACATCGATGACATCGACGTTTTGTTCAAGCTCAAATAAGCACGGACTCGTATATCCTCATAAGCGCTGACAATCGTTGAGCACAGTTGTAAAAGAACGTTGTGACAAAGAAAGAAGGTGCGGATATGGCTCTGATTGCCGCCTATGTAGTCCCTCATCCACCGCTCATCGTGCATGAAGTGGGTCGAGGAGAGGAAGCTGCGGTGAGCGCCACTTTGGAGGCTTATCGTGAGGTCGCCGCTCAAATCAGCGCGCTCGCTCCCGATGTGCTTGTACTGGTGTCACCGCATGCACCCTTGTTTGCGGATGGCTTTTTTGTGGATTTACGTAAAGGTGAACAAAGGGATGACTTTTCAGTCTTTGGTGCGCCTTCTCCGGAGATTCATTTTCGTATGGACGAAGGGCTGAGCCGTCAAATCATCGAACAAGCACGCGCTTTTGACTTGCTGACCGCGGATGAAGCAGAGGCCCTGCATGTGGCGGGGCGGCATGACCACGGTTCGCTGGTGCCCTTGTATTTCATCGCCCGGGCAGGACAAAGCAGCCTTTTGAGTTCGAAGACGTCGGAAAAACCGGGGCCTGAACAAGGCTCAAGGCAGCGTCTGGACGTGCCTTTTCCTGTCGTCAGGCTGGCCTTTTCCGGGCTCGATCCCTCAGCACATTTCAACTACGGCTGCGCGATCAACGAGGCGATAAAGGCCTCGGGTAAACGCGTCGTTTTCGTGGCCAGCGGGGACTTGTCGCATAAGCTGACCGAGCACGGACCTTATGGTTTTGCCGCGGAAGGGCCGGAATTCGATCGGATGGCCTGTGACATTCTGCGCAGCGGTAAAATGCATGAGTTTATCAATCTGAATGAGGCTTTTTGTGATCGGGCGGCGGAATGCGGGCTGCGTTCTTTTCAAATACTGGCGGGCGTGCTCGACGGAGCGCCCTGGACCTCGAAATTACTCAGCTACCAGGGTCCTTTTGGTGTCGGTTACGCCGTAGCCTCATTTTTACCTGCTCAAACGGCAGTACCGGTGCAGACCAGTGAGGAGGACGCCTACCCGGCCCTGGCTCGCCGCGCTTTGGAGCATTTTATTCTTGAGCGCCGCCCGCTCAGTCTTTCTGATCGTGATCGAAAAGCCCTGCCGCCTGAAATGACCAAAAGGCGGGCGGGTGTTTTCGTGTCTCTGCACAAGGATGGCGAACTGCGCGGCTGCATCGGCACATTGGCGGAAACGACGGACAGCATAGCCGCTGAAATCATTCAGAACGCGGTCAGCGCGGGCACTGGAGATCCGCGTTTCTCAGCGGTCAAGGCGGCCGAACTGCCCTTCCTGGAATACAGCGTCGATGTGCTGGGCCCGATGGAGCCTGTCATCGATCGCAGCCAGCTCGATGTCCGGCGCTATGGCGTGGTGGTGAGCGATGGATGGCGGAGAGGTCTGCTTCTGCCTGATCTTGAGGGTGTGGACAGCGTCGAGGAGCAGCTGAGGATCGCCTGCCTGAAAGCGGGCCTATCACCTCAGGGAAAGTTCAGAATCGAACGTTTTGAGGTGATACGACATGAAGGACCGGCGCCGTCAGAAAGGAGCACAAAATGATTGCGGTTTGTCCACTCTGTCCGCACCATTGCCATCTGCAGGATGGGCAGCTGGGGATATGTCGTGCCAGGACAGCTCATGAAGGAAAAGTAGTACCGATTTCGCCGGATTTGATGAGTGCCATCTCTCTGGATCCGATCGAGAAAAAACCGCTGGCCTTTTTTCACCCGGGCCAAATGATCCTCTCTCTGGGTGGCTACGGATGTAACATGCATTGTTCGTTTTGCCAAAACTCGGATATTTCGTTCTCAGCAGTGCCGCAGGCGGACGTGGCGAAAAATTCTAAGCGTTTCAGCCCGGAAGAGCTGGTGGAACTGGCTCAGGCCAATGTGCCTCATGGCAATATCGGCATCGCCTTCACCTACAATGAACCGCTGGTGCGCTACGAGTATATTCTGGATTGTTTCCGTTTGGCTAAACACGCGGGCCTGGCGACGGTGCTGGTGAGCAACGGCTGTTTTGAAAGACCGGTCATCGAGGCTTTGGCGGAATGGACGGACGCGTGGAATATTGATTTGAAGGCCTTTTCCGAAAAAACCTACCTTGATCTGGGCGGTGATTTCAATTGCGTGAAGAGAGCCATCAGCATAGCCGCGGAAAAATGCCATGTGGAAGTCACCACGCTGATTGTGCCGGGGATGAACGATGAGCCTGCTGAGATGTACGCGGAAGCGGCCTGGCTCGCGTCGATCAGTCCTGACCTGGTTTTGCATTTGACGCGCTTTTTCCCTAGACACCAGATGCTGGACCGCTCTCCGACGGGCATCAAGAATTTGATTCAGCTGCGTGACATCGCTTCTCAATATTTAAACCATGTTTTGTTGGGGAATGTATAAAAACTTGTAAAAGTTTGTTAAAGAGAAAAGCTGGGCAGTGAAGACAACGTAATCATCAAAAGTGATTTAATAGAAAGTGAGGAAAATACCATGGCTGTTATTACCATTTCCAGAGAATTTGGTTCCTACAGTGAGACCATAATCAAGCGCGTTGCTGAGTTGTGTGCGATTCCGCTTGTTGACAAAGCGATCCTGGCGGATTTACTGACCAAGTACGGACTCCTTGATTTCGAGTCCTTCTACGATTCCGAGCACAATTTTATTGATCGCTTCGACACGAAAAATGATACCTACATAAAAATGATGAACCAGGCGTTGCTGGCTTTTGCCAAGCGGGACAACTTGATCATTCTCGGTCGAGGTGGTTTCAGCCTGCTGAAGGGTTTCGACAATGTTCTTAACGTCATGCTGAAGGCGCCGCGTGTGCAGCGCGCGATTGAATTGATCGAGAGCGGGAAGGTCAGTGAGGGCCAGTCCGCCTTGATGATCATCGATCAGAAGGATACGGTGCGTCAAAAATTTCTCCAGATGTACTACGGGGTGAAGACCCTCGAGGCACAGGATTTTGATCTGGTGATTGATGCGTCGAAGATTTCAACAGAAATGGCGGCACAATGGATCAGCCAGGCCTATGCTGAGTTGAGCATCCACAGCCTGGGGAACAAAAACGTCACCAGAGAGCTTGAAGTTGATCCTGTTTTGTTCCGGGCGGTGGAGGATTACCTACTTTAATACGAAAAGTGAACATTAGAATATTACGATAATTAATTATTTGATTGATCTGCCGTCGAGCCTGAACATTCGTATGTTATAATATAAGCATTAAAAGTAAAGGAGCTTAAGGCTTGTGGATATTTTATCTTGGATCATTGTTGGAGGGCTGGCAGGCTGGGTCGGCAGTAAAATCATGAAAACCGACGCGTCAATGGGCCTTGCGGCGAACATTATTGTCGGTGTACTCGGCGGAATCATCGGTGGAGTGCTGATGTCGCTGATCGGAAAAACAGGTTTCGGCGGTTTCAACCTTTATTCATTCCTGGTTGCATTGCTGGGATCCGTGGTCTTGATCGCGATTGTCAAAGCGGTAAAAAAATAGGCCCTGACTTACGAGTCAGACTTAACAAAGCGGCCCCCAAACGGGCCGCTTTTTTATACCAAAATTTCGCCAGAAGCTTTCGCAAAGGCTTGACAAAGACGCCGTGCCGCGTTATATTGATTGCACACAATCTAATTGCGAACAATATAAAAGGAGAACGAACAATGTCTATCTATGATTTTGAATACACGTCCATCGAAGGTAAGCCGGTGAAAATGTCGGAATACAAAGGCAAGGCCCTTTTGATCGTCAATACCGCCAGCAAGTGCGGTTTTGCCCCTCAATATGAGGGTCTGCAGGCGCTGCACGAGAAGTACAAAGACGAGGGACTGGTGGTGCTCGGCTTCCCCTCCAACCAGTTTATGGATCAGGAACCCGGCACGAACGAGGAAGTGGCCAATGTCTGCCAGGTGCGTTTCGGTGTGACTTTCCCGCTGTCGCAGAAAGTGGATGTGCGTGAGGAGAGCGCCACCCCGCTTTACCAATATTTGACCTCTGAGAAGGGTTTCGAAGGTATGGGCAAAGGGCTGAAAGCGAAATCTTTTGAACTGATGCTTAAAGCCAAATACAACAAGAGCTACAATGACGCTCAGATCAAATGGAACTTCACCAAGTTTCTGGTCGACCGTGAAGGTAAGGTTTTCGGACGCTACGAACCTACGGTTGAACCGAAGGACATGGAAAAAGACATCGTGGAGCTTTTAAAATGAAGACCCCGGCGCCGGAAGACGCTTTGAAGCTTGAAAATCAGCTCTGTTTTCTGCTCTACGCGGCCTCCAAAGAGCTGGTCAAACAATATAAACCCATGCTCGATGCGCTCGATTTGACCTATACCCAGTACATCGCGATGCTGGTGCTCTGGGAGCACGAGGCGGTGAGCGTGAAGGATCTGGGTGGGTATTTACAGCTTGATTCGGGTACCTTGACTCCGCTGCTGAAGCGGCTGGAGCATAAAGGTTACGTGAAACGCAGTCGTTCGGCGGCAGACGAGCGCATGCTGACCCTCTCCATCACGGCAGCCGGCGCCGCACTTAAAGAAAAAGCGCTGAGCATTCCGGGGCGCATCGCGCAGTGCCTGCCCATTTCCCAGGAAGACGCGCTCAGCCTTTACGGCCTGCTCAAGAAGATCAACGGGGCGATGCAGTGCGCGGAACAGTGATCAAAAGCGAGAGCAGCGAGGTCAGATTCTCATGAATTCTGTAAAAAAATCAATTTCGCAGGTATTTAAGGGTGGCTTGTTCATAGCCGCCCTTTTAGGCATTCTGATTCAGTGCGGGGTATTCAGCGGCGAGCTGAACCTGTCTGTTTTGAACTACTATACGCTCATCAGTAACCTGCTCTGCGCCCTCTATTTTGGTGCGGCGTCCGTGAAGGCCCTGCGCCGGGATGAGATCTTATGGCCCCATTTCAAGGGCGCACTCATGATGGGCATCACCGTCACTGGGCTTGTATATCACTTCATGCTGGCAGGCTCGTTTCAGATGCAGGGGACCATGGCTTTGTCCAATCTGCTCCTGCATTATGTCGTGCCCGCCATGGCTGTACTAGACTGGCTGATTTTTGACCCCAAAGGACGCTTCACCTGGAAGTCACCCTTTGTGTGGGCGATTTTGCCCAATGCATATTTCGTCTATGCGGTGATCAGGGTCGCTCTGGGAGCCAGCCTTGGCTATGGCGGCAATCGTTACCCCTATCCCTTTCTCAACGCGGACGCCTTGGGCTGGCCGGCCGTATTGTTCAACGTGCTTATCTTAAACGCGGCCTTCCTGCTGCTGGGTTTCGTGTACGTCGCTCTGGACTGGGGTCTGGCCAAAGTGAGAGATACGATCAGTTTGAAAAAGCCCCTGACTGAGTAGCTCAAACCACCTATTTCAGAAGGTTTTTACCCTTTTGCATCTGCTCCGCGAAGGCCTTTTTCATCAGCTCGATCATTTCGTTTTCCGAAATCACCACACCCGCGAAAATTTTCTTGGCAATCGCCACCATCACCTGATTGTAGGCAAAACCAAAGCCCGCCGTGATCAGCGCCGCCGTAGTCCCGCTGATGGTCCCGCCGGCTGCCGTCCCGACCCCGGGAATAAACTTGATCACGTTGGCCACGATCGTGCGTCCGATCAAGGTCGCCCCGCCGGTCCCCAGCACCCCGGAAATCACCCCGGTCAACAAAGAGCGGTTGATAGGGATCCCAAAGATCACCGTCAAGCGCGCCAGCATCGCCAGCTGGGTCGGCACCAGCAGCGTCGCATCGGCAAAAGGCAGCGGATTGAAGCCGGCCGCGAAAGCCGCCGTGACAAAGGGGATGACCGCCTTGTTGGCCGCTTCCAGCTTCCGCTCGATATTGACCTTCTGCGCGTTGATAAAGGCCGCATGAGCCGCTTCCGGCAGACAGTCAAAGGTGGTGTCCACCAGCTCCTTCAGCCCAAAAGCGGGGAGGGAATAATTTTCGTCGATCTCAAGATCCCGCGCCAGCACGGAGCGGACGTTTTTGACCGGTAAATTCAGCTCTTTGATATAATTTTCAAGTTCTTTGTAGTCCCGCCCGATCGACTGGGTCAGAACCACGATCACCGGGATTTTCTCGGCAAAAGACCGAATCCACTCGATTTCAAAGTCTTCCACGCGCCGCGAAAGACTGTTGATGCAGAACCAGATCATGTGAATCAGATCGTCTTTTTGGTTGAGCCGGATCAAACGGTCGATCTCACCCAGGATTTCTTGCTTGACCTCGGCTTGCACCGCAGGGTCCAGCTCGATGCCCTTGGTGTCATAGATGACCAGAGGGATGCCGGGTTTGGTGACGCGCTGCAGGTGCTGGGTCACCGGCGTACCAATACCGGTATCCGCCAGATTTTCACGAAAAACACTGTTGACCAGGGTACTTTTACCTACACCGGTCTTACCAACGACCATTAGGTTAGCCGTATGCATTTTCTGCTCCTCTTCCTCGATGAGATCGAACAATTGACCGAAGAGGTCCACCACGTTGCTCATGCTGAAAATCCCCCCTTAAATCCACTGACAAACGTGCGCGCTTCTGTACGCTTCATTGCAGCGAACGCGTCAGCTGTGTAACAAAGGCTTTGGCCTGCTGCAGATCCTTGTCATCGGGATGTCCCTCAGCGAGGCGCCCCAGCCAGTCAAAAATCTTGCGATCGGTAAACTCCGCCGCCGTAAAAGCGCCCTTACAGGCAAAACTCCCCTTGATTATAGCCCCTTTGGAGCGCAGCTGCTTGATCAAGGTGCGGTGGTAGAGCTTCAGGCCCACACCGCTGGTGGAAAAGACGAAGACGTTCTTATCCCTCAGCTCCATACGCTCCAGCAGTTTGTGCAGTTTCGGCGAAAGGCTCTCCCGGTAAACGCCTGAACCCAAGCCGATCAGCTCGTGCTGCTCCGTTTGAAAATCGAAATCCCCGATTTTTTTCAGGTCCAGCAATACCGCGCCGATCTCCTCAGCCATACTGCGCGCGACACGCTCGGTATGGCCTCTGTAAGTTGAGCTGTAAATGATCAATGACTGCACATCGATCCTCCTTAACAAGTAATAAAAAAAGCTTCCGGCATAGTCACAACACCGAAAGCCTTGTCTATGTCATGACCGGGCTGTGATCAAGGCTGCATCGCGCCGAACAGCACGAGCCAGGCTAAAAAGGATTTAGCCGCCAGGCTGAGCACGATGTAAGTTCTTTCACCGTACAAATAATCCTTCCATTTACCGACCCGTTTGTATTGCAAAACCATATTGATCGGGAAGGTGTTGAAGGCCACAAAGTAGGTTCCGACGATGGCCCAGACAAACCAGGGCACCTGATCGAAATTGCCATTACCAAACATGTAGAGCAGGATGGCGATCCAGGGCGCGATACCCGCGATTGAGCCCCAAACAAAGGGACCCCAATTGACCTGACCTTTTTCACGGCCGGAGTTGAGCTGTTCCATGACGAGCCCAAAGAGGTTCATGGAGGCGTTCACTACAAAGATTAAAATCAAGGAGGCAATGTCGATGACTCCGAACAGAACCGAGGTAAGGACAATCATGATCGAAGAGCTGATGGCATATTCAAACCAGCGGAACTTATTGATGCCAATTTGCAGATCGGCAAAATATTTCTTGCTGAAAATAACGATCAGCGCGTGGGCGAGGGCGGAGATCAAGAGAAAGGAAGCAACCATTATGCCAAACGGCAAAGTGAACAATTCTTTACTTGCTGTTTCGAGCGAACGTGTTTCCGGATTGAAGCGCAGGTACAATTGCGTGATGGTCGGCTGAAATTCAGCGATTTTTTGGATCACGCTCGTCGCCAAAAAGAGCATGGCCAGGCCTTGAATGAGATGAAAGGCCCCCATGATCATGTTGAAGCGTTTGAGTTTGGCCAGTGTATTTTTAGAATTCTCTGTGTTTTCCATATTTTTCTCCAATGAGTAAGCTTCCTGCTTGAAAATCTTACGTGCTTTATTCTGTGTTCATGATGTTCTGGAATCAGGCCTCTTGAATTTCAAGCAGTAATTCATTATGCCGAAACAGACCGGGGACAATAGGCGGATTATAACGAGCTAAAATCACTTCGCCCACCGCAGGGAGCTGTTTTTCTTCTATCCACTTCAGGAGCTCAGCTTTTTTCTGGTTGATCCGCCGGGTGTTGATCGCCCCGGAAAAACGCAGCACCGCCATCCGTCGCTCCTTGATTTCCCTTAGCTCCAGACTGGGGTCGTTGGGCCTTGGCAGATCCTGCAATTTAAACTCCGGCGGCATCACAAAAGCCATGATTGGTTCGTCGGTTTCCGGGTAGTTGATGACAGGTGTCGTCATACTGATTTTCTTAGCGTCCTGATTGTTGCCGTTGATGAAATTGAAGAGTCGGTTAAAACCCGAGCCACCGCCCAAATCACTTTCACGGCAGTTGATCGTGACCATCGTATCGTAACGTCTCAGTTCGAAAAGACCTTCTTTCAGGAGGACTTGATAGCTCGCTTGCTTAATGGCCAATTGCACCACCTCCACAGAAATATTCATTTACAATAACAAGAACGGTCTTGTTAAGATTGTAGCAGAAAGAGTAATAATATAGTTGGTCTGCGACAGGCAAGTCTCTATTTAGCCATGTCAAACGGGCAAAAGGTAGAAAGATGTTTGAAAAATCGCCACAGATTGCAAGGAGATTCATATGTTTAGAAAAATGCGCCGCTTTAAACAGCAATTATCTGAAAGTGAAGTGCTGGACGTCTTGGAACGCGGAAGCTCGGGCGTGTTAGCCGTTCTGGGGGACGACGATTACCCCTACGCTGTGCCCCTCAGCTATGTCTACGACGATGGAAAAATTTATTTTCACAGCGCCACGCAAGGGCACAAGCTCGATGCGGTCAAAAAACATAAGAAAGCGTCGTTTTGCGTCATTGACCACGATCAGGTGATGCCGGACGAGGATACGACTTACTTCAGAAGTGTGATTGCTTTTGGTCAAACGCGCCTCCTGGATGACGATGCAGAGAAGCGGGAAGCCATCGAAAAACTCTCCTGCAAATACTCAAAAAACTTGTCGGAACGGAGCTTGAAAGAAATCGAGCGTGAATTCCGGCGTTTCATCGTCATCGAACTCAGTATCGAGCATATGAGCGGGAAAGAGGCACGGGAACTGCGTAAGCAGAAAGCGCTTGATTGACGCAGCCGGGCACCTAAAAAGAATATTTATCGGTATAATAAACGTTAATATCGGAGGTAGGGAATATGGCTGACAACAAAAAGGAACAAGAGCGCAGCGAGCTGCACCGCACCATTTGGGGCATTGCCAACGATTTGAGAGGCAGTGTAGATGGCTGGGATTTTAAGCAATACGTCTTGGGCATGTTGTTCTACCGCTTTATCTCTGAGAACCTGAGCTCTTACATCAACGCCGGTGAATTTGAAGCAGGTGACAAAACTTTCAATTATGCCGAACTGTCGGACGATGAAGCCGAAGCAGCACGCGATGATCTTGTTGAAACCAAAGGCTTCTTTATTCCCCCCAGTGAGCTATTTGAAAACGTCCGTAAACGTGCGAAGGATGACGAGAACCTCAACGAAACCCTGGAGCGAATCTTCAAAGACATTGAGTCCTCCGCCCAAGGCACCCGCAACGAGGATAATTTTAAAGGCCTCTTCGATGACCTGGACGTCAACAGCAATAAGCTGGGCGGAACGGTCGCCAAGCGCAACGATCTACTCGTTAAGCTCATGAACGGCGTGGGCGATATGAAGGTTGGCGACTATCAGAACAACACCATCGACGCCTTCGGTGATGCTTATGAATTTCTAATGTCTATGTACGCTTCCAGTGCAGGAAAAAGCGGCGGTGAATTCTTTACCCCACAAGAAGTCTCTGAGCTCCTTACTCGCTTGACCCTGATTGGCAAAACCGAAGTCAATAAGGTTTACGATCCGGCCTGTGGCTCCGGCTCACTGCTTTTGAAATTCGCCAAGATCCTGGGCAAAGAAAATGTGCGTCAAGGCTTCTTTGGCCAGGAGATCAACATCACGACCTACAACCTTTGCCGCATCAACATGTTTTTACACGATATCGATTATGACCAATTTGACATCGCACACGGCGACACTCTGGCCAGTCCTATGCATGGCAATGAGGAGCCCTTTGAGGCGATCGTCTCCAATCCGCCCTATTCAATACGCTGGGAAGGCGATGGCAACCCCCTCCTGATCAACGACCCGCGCTTTTCTCCGGCGGGTGTTCTGGCTCCAAAGTCCAAAGCCGACCTCGCCTTTATCCTGCACAGCCTGGCCTGGCTGGCAACGAACGGAACCGCAGCCATCGTTTGCTTTCCCGGCATCCTCTATCGCGGCGGTGCGGAGCAGAAAATCCGCAAGTACCTGATCGACAACAACTACGTGGACTGTGTGATTCAGCTGCCGAGCAACCTCTTCTTCGGTACCAGTATCGCAACCTGCATCATGGTGCTCAAAAAGTCTAAGACCAAGAACAGCACCCTCTTCATTGACGCCTCGCAGGAATTTGTGAAGATCACGAACAGCAATAAGCTCACCTATGACCACATTACCAAAATCGTCGATGCGTATGCAGAACAGAAAGATGGTGAGTACTTTACCCGGCTGGTCAGCAATGACGAGATCGCTGAAAAGGACTACAACCTTTCGGTATCCACTTATATCGAACAGGAAGACACCCGCGAAGTTATTGACATCCAAAAGCTGAACGCAGAAATCGAGGAAATTGTCGCCCGCGAAGCGACCTTGCGCGAGGAAATTCGGGCTATCATAGCAGAAATTGAAGGGGTGGATGCATGAGTAGGCTGGATGAGTTAATACAGGAGCTTTGCCCGGATGGGGTGGATTTTTTAACTGTTGAAGATATTAGTATAAAAATTTCTTCTGGAGGGACACCAAACACTTCTCGAGGTGATTATTACGGTGGAGATATTCCTTGGTTACGGACGCAAGAAGTCGATTGGAATGACATCACGGATACAGGTGTAAAAATTACTAGTGAGGGACTTCAAAATTCCTCAGCTAACTGGATACCAAAAAATTGCGTTATTGTAGCTATGTATGGAGCAACAGCTGCCAAAGTTGCAATTAACAAAATTCCTTTAACTACAAATCAAGCTTGTTGTAACGTTGAAGTAGATAAGAGCAAAGCGGTATTCCGATATGTTTATTATTGGCTCTCTAATAAGTACATTGAGCTGAAAGCACTTGGGCAGGGTTCACAATCAAATATCAATGCAAAAACCGTCCGAAATTTTCTCATCCCCCTCCCCCCTCTGCCCGTGCAAGAAGAGATCGTCCGCATCCTCGACCAATTCACCGCGCTGGAGGCGGAGCTGGAGGCGGAGCTGGAGGCCAGGAAGAAGCAGTATGAATATTATCGTGATGAGCTGCTGTCGTTTGGGGATGGTGTACCTCTGTTAAAACTCGAGGAACTATTTAATATCCGAAATGGATATACCCCTTCAAAAGCAAATACTCAATTTTGGGAATCTGGAACGGTACCTTGGTTTCGCATGGAAGATATTCGAGAAAATGGACGTGTTCTATCTGATGCTATTCAACATGTAAGCGAAAATGCAGTGAAAGGCAAAGGCAAATTTCCAGCAAATTCAATAATTGTCGCTACATCTGCAACAATTGGCGAACATGCACTCATCACGTGCGAGTCTTTAGCCAACCAAAGATTTGTAAGTTTGCACCCGAAAGAACAACATTTAGATAATGTTGATATAAAGTATCTATATTATTATTTTTTTATTGTAGATGAGTGGTGCAAACTCAACTTAAATGAAGGGAATTTTGCTTCTGTAGACATGAAAATATTTGCAAAATTCGAAATCCCAGTCCCACCCCTCGACGAGCAAACCCGCATAGTTGCCATCCTCGACCGCTTCGATACGCTCACAAATGACATCACCAGCGGTTTGCCTGCCGAAATCGCAGCCCGACAGAAGCAATACGAATACTACCGTG
>CAYNZF010000007.1:0-41171 GCA_964401615.1 uncultured Oscillospiraceae bacterium | reverse complement strand
TTTTTGCAACTCGTCCGGGCGTTTCACAGCCCCCCTCACCCTCAAAGCCCGCCATTTCAGCTTCCAGATACTTTCAGCTGCGCTTTATTGTGGATTCTTACATGTTTTGACCGCTCGCGTCGCGATGAACGTGGCTATGTTCAAATCGTGCAGCCTTCCCTCACCGTTGCTGTCTTCATACAAATGAGTAAGGAAGAAACCCGCTTCTAATTGACCACCTATCTGTTCTTCGAGCGTGTGCGAAAACTGAATCCCGGCGTCGCTTGCTTCGAGCTGTGCGCGCTGCTCCGGATTCAGCAGCGGATTAAAGGGCATACGGTTGATGATCGACTTTTCCTCCTCGTCAACCAAAAAATTCACTCCGTTATCCAAACCACATAACAAAACACCGCCCGTTTTCAGGATCCGATAGCATTCTTTAAAAATCGGCTTGACTTCTTCGACGTAGACGTTTGAGACCGGGTGAAAAATCAGATTGAAGCTCTCATCAGGAAAAGGAAGCGGCTTTGTCATGTCAGCCTTAATGATATTGATATGGTAACCTTCCCTGGCCGCGACGCGTTCTTCGCTCTCAATCTGAGCAGTAGAATTGTCCAGGACGGTGCAGACCGCTCCCAGAGCGGCGAAAATGGGCATTTGCTGCCCTCCTCCGCTGGCCAGACCCAGGACGGCACGGCCCTTAAGTTCGCCCAGCCAGTCGCGTGGTACGGCTTTATTTGGGGTCAGGACAAGCTGCCAGACGCCGGCCCCAACAGCAAGATACTCCTCGTGTGAAATGGCTTGCCCCCACGTCCAACCTTCTTCCACCCACTTGTCTACAGTGCGGGCGTTGATGTCCTGATAAGACTCTGGCTTGATTTCGGTTTTGCCCTCTTTAGTTGAGTCATACATATTTGAAATCCCCTATAAGTTATTAAGGTGAAAAAAACACCGCCACGATTGAATGCAGCGGTGTCTTCTTACTTGTGCCGGGTGCAGGCTGTCTTATTTCTGTTCGATTGCAGCTTGTGCAGCGGCAAGTTTCGCGATGGGTACGCGGAAGGGTGAACAGGACACATAGCTCAGGCCCAGGGTATTGCAGAACTTAACCGAAGCAGGATCACCACCGTGCTCACCGCAAATACCAAGTTTGATCTTGGGATTGGTGGAACGGCCTCCTTCAACGGCGATCTTCATCAGACGTCCCACACCGATTTGGTCCAGGCTGGCTGTTGGATCGGCTTCGAAGATTTTGGCTTTGTAGTAGTCATTCAAAATACGACCTGCATCGTCACGGGAGAGACCATAGGTCATCTGAGTCAAGTCGTTGGTACCAAAGCTGAAGAACGCAGCTTCTTTGGCGATCTCATCAGCCAGCAAGGCGGCGCGAGGGATCTCAATCATGGTACCGACCAGATAATTCAGCTCCAGACCGGACGCTTTGATAAGCGCGTCGGCGGTATCGACGATGATCTTTTTGACAAATTGCAGTTCTTTGACATCGCAGACCAGAGGGATCATGATTTCCGGAACGATATCGGAACCCGCGGCTTTGATCTTCAGAGCGGCTTTGATAATGGCGTTGGTCTGCATTTCAGCGATCTCCGGATAGGAAACAGCCAGACGGCAGCCACGATGGCCCATCATCGGGTTCAGCTCGTGCATGCGCTCGATCAGATCGACCAGTTCGCTGTACTCAACATTCAAGCTGCTGGCCAGTTGTTGAATTTCATCTTCTTTGGTCGGCAGGAATTCATGCAAAGGCGGATCAAGCAAACGGATGGTGACCGGCAGACCCTTCATGGCCTCGAAGATGCCTTCGAAATCAGCTTGCTGCACCGGTTCGATCTTGGCGAGAGCCGCGCGGCGCGCGGTTTCGTCTTTGGCCACGATCATTTGACGGAAGGCAAAAATACGATCCGCTTCGAAGAACATGTGCTCGGTACGGGTCAGGCCGATGCCTTCTGCGCCAAGGCCACGCGCGATCGCTGCATCTGCGGGGCTGTCCGCGTTGGTGCGCACACCCATGGTGCGGAAACGATCGGCCCAGTTCATGACTTTTTCCAGGTCACCGCTCACTTCGGCCTCCACTGTGGGAATGGCTTCGCCGTAGACATTACCGCTGGTGCCGTCAAGTGAAAGGACATCGCCCTCATTGAATCTGCGGCCGCTCGCGTCGATCATGTATTTTTCTTCTTCGCGAATGGTCAAATCAGAGCAGCCGGAGACGCAGCATTTACCCATACCACGCGCGACCACCGCCGCGTGTGAGGTCATGCCGCCACGACCGGTCAAAATGCCTTCTGAGCTGTGCATACCTTCGATATCTTCGGGTGAAGTTTCAAGGCGGACCAGCACGACTTTTTCACCGCGCTCGTTGACCGCCGCGGAAGCCGCTTCGGCCGTGAAGTAGATTTTACCGCTGGCTGCGCCCGGTGAAGCCGGTAAGCCGCGGGTGATGGGTTTGGCGTTTTTAAGTGCGGCAGTGTCAAAAGCAGGATGCAGCAGAGCGTCGAGTTGTTGAGGATCGATGCGCAACACGGCCTGCTCCTCGGTGATCTTTCCTTCGTCGACCAGTTCAGTGGCGATGCGCAGAGCCGCAGCCGCGGTTCTTTTGCCATTGCGGGTTTGAAGAATGAACAGTTTTCCGCGTTCAATGGTGAACTCCAGATCCTGCATGTCTTTATAGTGATTTTCGAGGCGTTCGGCGGTCTCACGGAATTGCTCATAAACTTCCGGCATGACTTCCTGCAGCTGATCGATGGTGGCAGGGGTACGGATACCGGCCACGACGTCTTCGCCCTGGGCGTTCATGAGGAACTCACCATAAAGTTTGTTTTCGCCTGTGGAAGGATTGCGGGTGAAGGCCACGCCGGTACCGGAGGTGTCGCCCATGTTGCCATAGACCATTTCCTGCACATTGACGGCGGTGCCCCACGAACCGGGGATACCGTTGAGGCGGCGATAGGTGATGGCGCGGTCGTTATTCCAGGAACGGAACACTGCTTTGATGGATTCCATCAGCTGGACTTTGGGATCCTGAGGGAATTCTTCGCCTTTTTTCTCTTTATAAACACGCAGAGAGCGTTCTACGACTTCAGCCATCGCGTCTGCGTCCAGTTCAGTATCAAGTTTGACACCGCGGGCTTCTTTGACCTCATCCATTTCTTTTTCATAGAAATTTTTACTGATACCCATAACGACGTCGGAGAACATGGCAATAAAACGACGGTAGGAGTCATTGGCAAAACGGGGATTTCCGGTCAATCCCGCAAGGCCTTTTACGACTTCATTGTTGAGACCCAGGTTAAGAATGGTGTCCATCATGCCCGGCATGGAAGCGCGGGAACCTGAACGAACGGAAACCAGATAGGGATTGGACGGGTCGCCGAAACCCTTGCCGCTGTTCTTTTCGGTGATGGCTAAAGTCTTGAAGATTTCGTCCTCGATCTCCTGGCTGACTTTTTCGCCGTCTTCATAGTAACGGGTACAGGCTTCAGTAGTGATGGTAAAACCACGGGGTACAGGTAGACCGAGGTTGGTCATCTCCGCCAGGTTGGCACCTTTACCGCCCAGAAGCTCGCGCATGCCGGCATTACCTTCATTAAATAGATAGACGTATTTTGCCATATTTCCTCCTTTTTACTGGCCTTATGGCCGGTTTGATAAAATAATATTTATAAAAAAGGCCGGCTTACACCGACTCTTTTTTAAAAATCAAATTTATTCGCGAAATAGCCCGGCAGATCCACGATGGGCATGCGAATTTGTGCCATGCTGTCTCGCTCACGTACGGTCACGCAGTGGTCGTTTTCGCTGTCGAAATCGTAGGTCACACAATAGGGTGTGCCGATTTCATCCTGACGTCGGTAACGCTTCCCGATGCTTTGGCGGTCGTCGAGTTCGACATTGTAGTGCCTGGCCAGAACAGCGCGAACCTCTTCGGCCGCAGCGCTCAGTTTCGCAGACAATGGCAAAACCGCGATTTTCACGGGAGCCAAGGCTGGGTGAAAACGCAGCACGACCCGGCTTTCGCCGTTTTCGAGGGTCTCCTCATCATAAGCTCCGCAGAGGAAGGCCAGTGTGACCCGGTCTGCTCCGAGTGAAGGCTCAATCACATAAGGGATGTATTTTTCGTTGGTCTGTGGATCAAAATACTCCAGATTGGCTTTTGAGTATTCGATATGCTGTTTGAGATCATAATCCGTGCGATCGGCTATGCCCCAGAGCTCGCCCCAGCCAAAGGGGAAGAGAAATTCAAAGTCGGTGGTCGCTTTTGAATAAAATGACAACTCTTCGGCGTCATGGTCGCGCAGGCGCAGTTCTTCTTCTTTCATGCCGAGGCTGAGGAGCCAGTTTTTACAGAACTCTTTCCAATATCCAAACCATTCCAGATCTGTACCGGGTTCGCAGAAAAACTCCAGTTCCATCTGTTCGAACTCGCGGGTTCTGAAGGTAAAGTTACCCGGAGTGATTTCGTTACGGAAGGACTTGCCGATCTGGCAGATACCAAAGGGGATCTTGCGGCGGGCGCTTCGCTGTACATTGGCGTAGTTGACGAATATGCCCTGAGCGGTTTCAGGACGTAAATAAATTTGAGTTGAACCATCCTCGGTGACCCCCTGGAAGGTTTTAAACATCAAATTGAATTGACGTACATCGGTGTAATTGAGCTTGCCGCAATAGGGGCAGGTGATTTCGTGTTCACGGATATAGTCGACCAGTTCGGCGTTGGATAAACCTTCGAGCGGATCGTGAACGTCATGCGCGCCTTGCCAGTCTTCGATGAGATTGTCGGCACGGTAGCGGGACTTGCAGGACTTGCAGTCTATCAGCGGATCGGAGAAGCTGCCCACATGACCGGAGGCTTCCCAGACGCGAGGGTTCATGAGGATCGCGCAATCAACGCCAACGTTATACTTGTTCTCACGCACAAACTTCTGCCACCAGGCTTGTTTGACATTGTTCTTGAGTTCAACGCCCAGAGGACCGTAATCCCAGGTATTGGCCAAACCACCGTAAATGTCGGAGCCCGGAAAAACAAAGCCCCGGTTTTTGGCGAGAGCGACGATTTTTTCCATGGTTTTTTCAACAGCCACGCTTTATTCCTCGTCTGATTCAGCCACGACTTCTGGTTCCGCCGCGTCTTCATTTACTTTCTCTTCATATTCCGCTGAAGCCGCGTCAAAGGCTGCAGTCAAATCTTCCAAATCCATCGGCCGTTCGATTTCATCGGCCATGGGCACTTCCACGAGACGGTCGTCGTGGAGAATTTCCAAACGGGCTCCGTCTTCCTTCGCGGCAGCGGCCAGGCGTCTGGCTTCGATGACTTCAGGACGCAGGGGAATTTCAACTTCATGTTTTCCGGGTATGGAAACGACTTCGCCGATGGCGATTTCTTCACAACCGAGTGTGACCATGTTGGGCGTATCGGATTCCACCATGGGGAGAGCTCCGTTCATCAATTGACGGGCGCGTTTAGCGACCAGCACCGACAAGGTGTAGCGGTTTTCGGTTCTTGGCAGGAGTTCATCCAGGGTTGGTTTTACTAACATTAATTTTCCTCATTCCTCAATTATCTACGATTCGGCCAAAACGCTCTCGTTTCGTCCCAAAGTGTAAAACTCTTTAGCTATACTATTCTACAGGTTTTTTATGACTTCTTCAATTCCTAAAGTGTTTTTTACCTTGTGGCGTTCTGCTTCCAAAATATGCCAGAGCTGTTCCGCCGTTTCACGTACCTGGGTGTTGACCAGCACGTATTGAAATTTTCCGACCTGCTGCATCTCTTTTTTGGCAAAATCGAGCCTTTTCTGGACCGCGTTCTGTTCTTCCGTGCCTCGAGTGACCAGCCGCATCTCGAGTTCATCAACGGAAGGGGGCAGCAGGAAAATCGTCACCGCTTCGGGAAAATTCTCTTTGACCGCCAGAGAACCGGCGACGGTTATGTCCAGCACCACATCTTCACCGTTTTTCCACATTTTTTCTATCGGTCCGCGCGGTGTGCCGTAGTAATTATCTACGTAAGTATCATGTTCCAATATTTCGTTCCTGGCCAGCATTTCGTCGAATTTAGGCTTGTCGACAAAATAATATTCGATACCTTCGCGTTCACCGGGTCTGGGCTTGCGTGTAGTCACCGAAACTGAAACCGTTAAATCTTCATATAATTCGCGAAGGGCATGAATGACTGTTCCCTTGCCCACACCTGAAGGTCCGGAAAGACAAAGCACAACACCTTTTCGCTGGATGATGTTTTCGTGATTCATGCTCCCACCTCGGCTTCCGGTCGTGTGTTCAAACTTGTCAAATCCGCGACGCGGCTTTTTATTTCTTCAGGGCTCAACGCTGAACATACGATGTGATCGCTGTCCATGACCAAGGCTGCAATGGTCTTTTTTCCTGAGGTCGCGTCAATTAAAACACCGCGCTCGCGTGCGTCTTGAATCATGCGCCTGACCGGTGAGCTGTCCGCGTTGACCACAGCGATGAGACGCATGGGGTTCACCAAATTACCGGACCCGATATCTAAGAATTCCGCCACTAATTTACTCCAAATTCTGTATCTGTTCGCGAATTTTTTCCACTTCGCTCTTCATTTCCATCACATCGTTGGTGATGTCAAGATCATTGGCTTTCGAGCCGATGGTGTTGATTTCACGATTGATTTCCTGGACCAGAAAATCAAGTTTCTTTCCGACCGCCTCATCTCGCACAACGGTTTTTTTCAGCGCTTTAAAGTGACTGAGCAGGCGCACCAGTTCCTCATCGATCGCGGCCTTATCGGCAAAAAGCAGCACTTCCGCGGCCATACGCTGCGGTTCAACATACTTTTCAGCGTCCACACCCAGCAGCTCATCGATGCGGGTCGTCAGCTTCTCTCGGTATGCATCGACGACCAGAGGGGCACGGCCTGCGATTCGTTCTCTGAGAATTTCCAGGCGGGTACAACGCGTCAGGATATCATCTACCAGGCGTGCGCCTTCTTGACCGCGCATATCGCAAAGTGCATTCAAAGCCATTTCAACACTCTCGCTGAGAATACTGATCCACTCAGAACCGTCACTTTCAGCGTTTTCAGCTTGAAGCACACCGGGGAAAGCCACCAGATCCGAAACCTGGACCAGATAGGGTCGTTCCAAAACAGCGCCAAGTTCCTCCAAAGCCGCTTTATAGGCTTCTGCCAAAGGAAAATCGCAGAATACACGGCGGCTTTCTTCGCCGCTGTCCTCAATGTAAATGGAAAAATCAAGCTTGCCTCTATTGATGTAATTGCGAGTCAGATCCCGCACGATATACTCGAGATTGGAGATGCTGCGGGCCATGCGGACCTGGATGTCCAGATACCGATTGTTGACCGATTTCACGTCGCAGGTGACTTTTTTACCATTGACCATCGTTTCGCCGTGGCCAAAACCGGTCATACTGTTCGCCATATTTTAAGCAACCTCTCTTCGGCTCAAGGGAAAATGCCGTTTTTATCGTTCTATTGTAACAAATCAGCGACAGCAGCGCCAATATTCAAGGGTTTGAAGTCCAGCACATCGCTGGCTGTGTTCAAATACAGAATTCCTCCGCGCTCGTAACGCTGCAGCAGCCGGCCTTTGTAACCATGCACATGACCGAACAGACAGAGCTTCACCCCATGTTTTTCCAGCATTTCCGTAAACTCGCTGGGCTCACCGTTTGGCCCGTAGGGCGGGTAATGCAAGGCCGCCAGGAGGGGCTCTTCATGCTGACGCAGTTTGAGCGCCGCCTCTAAAGCCAATTGCAGACGGATAAGCTCGCGTCGGTAGTATTTGTCATCGGTCTGTTTCCAATCCGGATGCGTTGGTGTGATCCAGCCCCTCGTGCCGCAGAGGATGCTGCCTCCGGCTGTGAAACCCGTATCGGTCGCAGGCAAAAGAAAGGCATTGGAACGGATGAATTCAAAATTCTTGAAACCATGTTCTTCACAGAAGCGATGGTTCTTCTGTTGTGAAACCCACCAGAAGTCATGGTTTCCACGGCCGATGTATTTGTGTCCGGGCAGAGCGTCCAGAAACTTGAAATCGGGCAGCAGTTCCTTGTAGTCTATAGCCCAGGAAATGTCGCCGGACAAGATGACTACGTCTTCCTCAGCCACTTGCGCACGCCAATGATTGGCCATCTCGATGGGATGATCGTCCCAGTGCTTCCCGAAAATATCCATCATCTTATCTGAGCCGAAGCCCAGATGCGGATCGGAGATCGCCCAGATTTTCATGTGTTTTCTCCCGGACGGGTGAAATGCTCAACGATGGCCCGGGCCGTTTTTTCACCCAGGCTCGGCACTTTTTCCAGCAGCGTTTCCGGGCTGCTTTCCGAAATGGCTTTCACACTCGGAAAGGCAGCCATCAACGCTTTTCTTTTCTGTGGTCCGACCCCCGCAATGTCTTCCAGCTTGTAACGCAGCTGACGTTTTTTGCTCAGTTTTTTCGTATAGCCGCCCGCCACCCGATGCGCCTCATCCTGGATGCGCGTCAAGAGATTCAAAACCAGCCGCGCTTCATCTTTATTGAGTCCAAAAGCCTCTTCATTTTCGGCTGTCTCGCTTTGAGCTTCGGCGGTGTGCAGAGCGCTTTTTCCGGGATAGGCGATCTCCGCCAGTTCGATGATTTCGCCGCTGACCAGAGCGAGGCCACGGGTGCGATGCCGCTCGTCTTTCACCATACCGGCCAGCGCCACATTGACAGCGGCTTCATCCAGAACCGCCTGCGCCATCGATACGTGCTGCGGTCCACCATCGACCAGAATCAACTGCGGCACAGCCCCGAAGGCCTCCTCGCCCAAACGCGCCACACGGCGGCTCAGGGCTTCCCGCATGGAGGCGTAGTCGTCCTGACCTTCAACACGCTTGATTTTGAAGAGTCGATACAAGTTCTTGTCCGCTTTGCCGTCCACAAACACGATCATGCTGCAGGCTTTGTCCGTCTCACCGTAATTCGCCACATCGAAAGCTTCAATGCGGCGGGCCGACAACGCGTCAAGTCCGACGAGCGAAGACAACAAGCGCAGCCCCTCGGTGCGGACCGTTTCAGAGCTGCCGCTGATGATGTGCTTACGCTGCAAAGCTTCCCGAGCGGTGTTCCGGGCCATTTCCAATATTTGGGTTTTAGCCCCGCGTTGGGGCGTGGAAATTTTTGTTGCAGGGCTTGAGCCGTGCGTTGCGCCAAGAGCCAGAAGCTGTGTGGCGGTCGAAGCGGATTCCTCGTCCAGAGCGATAGGCAAAAGCAAGGCGCGCGGGGCATTGTCCGCGCTGTAATATTGAGCGATGAAGGCCAGGAGCAGCTCCGACTCGTCCTCCCCGTTTTCGTTCATGAAGTGTGTCGTGCTCTCGGTGATTTTTCCCCCTCGCAAAGCCAAACGCACCACGCAGCACAAGCCTTGCGCGCGAGCCAGGCCCAGGGCATCACTGTCCTCTTTGTAACCCGTCACCGCGGTCTGCCTGGCTAATAGCCGTTCCAGGCGCTGGAGTTTGTCCCGCCATTCAGCAGCCTCTTCGAAACGCAGGGCCTCGGAGGCGGCGGACATTTTGCCCTTTATACCGGAAACAATCGCGGAATAGCGGCCTTCCAGAAAGTCAATGACCTGGAGCATGACCGCGCGATAGTCCTGTTCGGATACATCACCCAGGCAAGGGCCGATGCAGCGGTGAATATAATAGTTGAGACAGGGTCTTTCTTTGCCGATATCACGTGGAAAAACGCGCCGGCAGGTCTTCAGCGGAAAGAGTTCGTGAATCGTGCGCAGCGCATAGTAGAGATCGCCGGCCAGAAAGGGGCCGAAATACTTGGCGCCCTCAGCTTTGTCCGGCCCAATGCGGTACGCTTTCAGGATGCGCGGATACTGTTCATGCAGCGTGATGCGCAGATAGGGATAATCACGGTCGTCACGCAGGAGAATATTGTAAAAGGGGTGATAGCTTTTGATCAGATTGGACTCTAAAACCAGGGCTTCCAATTCATTTTCACAAATGACAAAGTCAAAGGAGGTCACGCGGGCAACCATGGCCTTGACCTTCACTCCGCCCTGCGGTCCTCCCGGGCCGAAATAAGAGTTCAGCCGCTGCCTCAGGCGATTGGCTTTACCCACATATATGACAGAACCCTCGGCGTCCTTCATCAGGTATACTCCGGGGTTCATGGGCACGCTGTCTAAGCGTGCATCAAATATTTCATTCATTGTATGTTGTTAAAAAACCGGATTGCTCAAATAATTGACGACGGTGTTGAGTGCCTCTTCGGCATCGCTCCCTTCAGTCGTCACTTCGATTTCCATGCCGTTTTCGATACGCAGGCTCATTACGCCTAAGAGACTTTTGGCATTCGCTCTGCGGCTGTCACAGTTCAACCAGATACTCGAACGAAACGAGGAGGCTTTCTGAATCAGAACAGCAATCGCCTTCAATTCAAAAGAGTCATTGCAATCGAAAACCACTTTTTTAACTACCATTTCCAATCCCTCCATTTGATACCCGTTCGGCAGAGTACTCGTTTTAGACAAAGTTTCTTACATACCGAAGTATAAGCTTGATGCTTGGAACTTGTCAATATTCACAAGATTTGTGTTATTCGCTTGTGACTTTTGTAGATTTCACATGAATTTTTGCGAATCTTTTCTCTTTTTATGGCAAAACTACACAAGTTCACGGGACATCAGCCAGGCGGCCTCAGCTTTTCCATAATAGTCTTTACGCACGCCGTCCATTTGAAAACCTTCCTTTATATAAAGAGCTTGCGCGGAGGTATTGTGCTCCGAGACCTCCAGGAGCAGTCGTTTCACTTCGTACTTGCGCAGCTGCTCCAGAGAGGCGTACAAAAGCTTGGTGGCCAAGCCGCGGCGCTGAAAGTCCGGATGGACGGCGATACTCAGCAAAGTCGCTTCATCGAGGACGACTTGCCAGCCAATGTAAGCGGCCGGCTGCTGCGCGAGCTCGATAAGCAGGGCGAATTCGCGGCATGGGGCCAAAACGGGGTAGTCTTCAACCAGTGAGGCCAGCTGGGCTTTAGTCCACGGTTTTGAGAAACACGCCTTTTCAAGGTTGAGGAGCGCGTCCAGATCCGCAGCGGTCGCCGGACGAGGTTCAGACATAGAAGTTGGCTCCCCGTTCCGCTTCCGTTGCAGTCAGGTAAACCGGTAAAAGTTCCGCAGCCGTCACCGCTGCGGTGGGATCCGCGGCCAGTGCAGCCGCGGCCAGTCGGGCCAGGGCCGCTGCGCTGATAAACGCAGCGCCGCAGCAGGACAGTTCGAGTCCGCCATCAGTCAGGGCCGCGCGAACTGCATCGTCGGAAAAGTAATGTTCGGCGCAATCGCCGGCCAGAATAAGTGAATGGATGCCTCTGCGCCGGGCGGTTTCCACTAGATCCGGTAAATAGTGGTCAATGTCGCCTAAGCGATCTTCCAGCAGGTTTTGCCCGTTTTGGTAAAAACCCGCGTAAACGCGGCGATGTCTGGCGTCCAGCATGCTTAAAACCGCTGTTCCGGGCTCACAAAGGTAAGGCGCGGCGAGAACCGCCAGAGAGGAAAGTCCGATAATAGGGCGGTCCGTCACATAGGCAAACGTTTTCGCGGCAGTCAAACCGATCCTGACCCCGGTGAAGGACCCCGGCCCTTCCGTCACGGCGAAACAATCCACATCCTCGTAGCGCCAGCCCAGACAGGCGAGCGCACGTTCACAGGCGGCCTGCATGGTTTCGGAATGGGTCAGGCCCAGGTTGAGGCTTTCTTCGTACAGGACCTGCTCGTCTTCCCACAGGGCGACTGAACAAGTCTTGGCTGCGGTGTCCAAAGCGAAAATTTTCATGCGCTTTCCTTTCTCAATAACGGAACGTGGCTGGCCGAGTGCTAGTCCCGGTCAATCAGTCGAACAAATCCACTCTGCGTGCTTCACTTTCAAAGTTAAGACGACAAAAACGCAATAACTTCGTGTGCTTCGGCAAAAGTCCGGCGATGCGCTCCGGCCATTCGATCACACATACGCCGCCGCGGTCAAAATATTCATCCAGACCCGCCGCGATGAAATCGGCCTCATCTGTCAGACGGTAAACGTCAAAATGGTACAGATTGAGCCTGGCTGCAGGATCTTCATGCTCCATGATCATGATAAAAGTCGGACTGGCGACCTCGTCGGGAAGGCCCAGAGCCAGGGCCAGCGCTGAGGTGAAAGCGGTCTTGCCCACACCCAGATCCCCGTCCAGCGCGATGACATCACCCGGCTGCAGTTGAGGGGCCAAAAGCTGAGCCAAAGCCACGGTCGCGGCCTCATCAGGCAGGTCGTAACGCTGTCTGGGTTCAGGACCGCGGCCCCGCTTCGTGAGCCAGTTTTGCCAAAATTCGTCGTTCATCGTATCTCCGGATCATTGAAAAGAAAGGCCTTGGTTGCAGCGCAGTCCAAAGCCTTTCGGTCGTGTTGTGTTGAACCAATTGTCGCAGCAGATTAACGCTTGCTGAACTGGGAAGCTTTACGAGCTTTCTTCAAACCGTATTTCTTACGTTCCTTCATGCGGGAATCGCGGGTCAGGAAACCGGCTTTTTTCAATGTCGCGCGATAGGTTTCTTTATCAAGTTCGTTCAGGGCGCGGGCGATACCGTGACGGATCGCGCCGGCTTGGCCGGAAAGACCGCCGCCATGGACGTTGCAGAGCACATCGAATTTGGACAGGGTGTCGGTCACGGTGAGCGGCTGACGCACGATGAGCTTCAGGGTTTCAAGACCGAAATAATTGTCGAGGTCTTTATCATTGATGGTGATGTTACCGTTTCCGGGCAAAATTCTGACACGTGCCACGGCATTTTTACGACGGCCTGTACCCCAGGTATAAGTCTTAGCGCTTTTGGTAGCCATTTATTTTTCCTCCCCTTATGCCTTTGGATCCAGAACAATCGGCTGTTGGGCTTCATGCTCGTGGTTTGGTCCGGTATATACTTTCAGTTTCTTGTACATGGCGCGGCCGAGTGTGTTCTTGGGCAGCATGCCTTTGACTGCGAACTCGATGACTCTTTCGGGATGCTTTTGTAACATGGTGGAATAGCTGGTGAGCTTCATGCCACCTGAAAAGCCTGAGTGACTGAAGTAAGTTTTTTGATTGGCCTTGTTACCGGTCAACTGTACCTTCTCGGCGTTGATGACGATCACATAATCACCGGTGTCGACGCCGGGAGTGAAATCAGGTTTGTTTTTTCCGATCAGGACGCGCGCGATGGCGGTGGAAAGGCGACCCAGGGTCTGTCCCTCCGCATCAACGACGTACCATTTTCTTTCGAGTTCAGCGGGTTTCGCCACATAAGTACTCATTACGATTCTCCTTCAAAACTAAGCGGATCCATCCGCATTTAGGCATTTTGTGCTTCGTTAGAATACCATGCATTTATAAGATGTCAAGGATTTTTTGAAAATATTTGAAATATTCAGCTTTTTCCTGCGTTTTTCGCCGTGATGCGCCTTTTTTTGACAATTTTATGGAAAATCAAGCTGAGGAGCAGAATGACTAAACCCACCACGCTCAAGAGCGCTCCGGTATCAAAACCCGGCGGCATAAAACGCAATTCGATCTGGTGTTCCCCCTGCGGCACCGCAATGGCCATAAAGGCGTTGTCAACGTGAACGGGAGTGACAGAGCGGCCGTCGACTTTGGCCTGCCACGAGGAATCGTAGGGAATGCTCAAGAAAAGCTGACCCGCTTCGGCTGCGTTCACTGTTCCTTTAAGCGTGTGATCCGTGTATTCGGAAATTTGCAGGCCGCCCTTTTGCCAGGAGCTGACATTCGCTTCGAGCGCGTCTTGATTCGAGGCTGCCGCGTAGATGGAGATGTTCCGGCTTTTATCCTCTTTCGTCGTCAGTTTGACTTTGACCTGCTGGCCCACTTCCACATAGCCGCAATCGATGATTTCCTGCGTGTTGATGCTGCGGTTGTCGGCAAAAGTGCTCATCTCGGCATTCGCCTCGATCGCTCCTTGTGCAGTCGACGCGCTTGGGTTCACCACACTCTGGTCGATCCCCGCCGTGAGCGAATCTGCCGCTTCGACAGCGGGAGGAGCGCTGTAATTGACCACGCTCATATCCACTTGAGTGACCGCGGTAACGTGAAGATAAAAATACAGGTGCTCGGATTTCTGTGGCGTAATCGTGAATTCGATCGAACCCGAAAGCTTGCTGTTCCCGGGAGTCGCTTGTAAACCCCCGTCCATCAAACTGCTGAAGCTGTAGTTTCCGGCTTTCTGATCTCCCAATTCACGCGTTTCAAATACTTTTTCATGCAGACCGCTGGCGGTGATGAAATTGTTCTGGACCGTAAATGGGTTGCTGCTGAATGTGTCCCAGGAGTAGATCCGGTCGTTGACCATAAAGCCCGGGGGCAGGGCCAGGGGGTTCTTATAAATGTGAGCAGCCCCGTTGATTTTGATTTCCTCCAGGAAAGGATCACGGATCGCTCTTTCTTTGTTGATCAGGTATTTGACACCGAGGACCGCGTTCATCAGGTCGGTGGAGGCCATATATTTGTAGCTGTTGATGTTGTTTCCATGAAAACCGAGCTTACGCATGAGTTGTGCCATCCCCTCGTACGAGGTGGAGGAAAACAGTGTCACACCCTTGTAGCCATAGAGCGAAGGGCTGTTGGTAGTTTTCTGCTGGATCATTTCCATGCGCCAGAAACCCGGATCGAGGCTCTCCAGTTCAGCGATTTCGGCCCGCCTGATCGTGAAATCATTATTGAAATCCTGACGGCTGGTAAAGGACTCGTTTTTTTGAATATAACTCACCGAGAATACCGTGTTGACGATCAGCTCGGTCACGATCAGCAGACTGAGGGCAAAAGCCACATTTCTAAAAGAATGAAAACCATGCTTGTCGCGAAATGACGCCAGGACGGCCACATAAAGCACAAAGAAAAAGATGCTTATATAAACCGACAGATGACTGATGTCGTTCTTCAGGACTTCTTCGGCCAGTATCGCGTAAAGGACGGCGCTGACCCCCGCTCCGGCGATGATCTTTTTAGGGATCGTGCGGACGTAAGTAAGACTGCGGAAGCTGATGATGATGAGCAGCATGCTATAGACAAAGGCGTAGCGAAACGGCAGTTGATTCGGATAATGCGTGCCATGCCAGATGAAATCCAGATAGTTGTTTGAGAAGCTGATGAACATGAAGAATAAAAGACCCAGGTGCCAGAGCTTCTCCTTCAACTTGATCTCTTTGGCAAAAATGTACAACGGCAGCATCAAAAACGCGAAGACCCCGATATACACGTTAGGCAGCCCTTCACGAATGGCCGGCTCCAGGGCGATCAGGTGCTGCTGGAGAAATTTAAAAATCGAAAAATTCATTTTGACTGTGGCCGGAAATGCATCGCTCGTGGCGGAAGTTCCTTGCAGGGCCAGATAGGTCGGCAGTGCCATGATGGCTGAGATCATCGCGCCCAGGAGCGAAGCCCCCGCGAACTGCACCCCCTTGAAAAGGAAATGACGCAGCGGACGAGCTTTGGCCGACTGATCATCGCTGCCAAAGGAAAAATACGCGACGAAAAAGTAGAGGGCTGTGAACATGCAGATGAATAGGGCGATGTAGTAATTGACCGCGATGCAGGCCGCCAGGCTGAGTGAATAAAGGAGAAAACGACTTTCATTCAAGAGGCGCAGGAGACCGAGCAGGACGAGCGGCAGGAAAATTATCCCGTCGAGCCACATAATGCCCCACGAGTAGGCCATCATGAAACCGGAAAGTGCGAAGGCCGCACTGATGGCAATCACCAGATAGTCCGTGCCGACCTGCGAAGTGTAGCGTAGGTTTGGAGCGGGTGCATCGCCGATCGTGCGCATTTTTGCAGGGCAAAACCCATGCAGTAAAAGCAGTGAGGCAGCCGCCCCGATGCTGCCGATTTTCAGCAAGGTCAAGACCGTTACGGCTTCCGTCAGGAAGTCCGGTGGGAAGAGTACGAGCAGCAGGTTGAAAGGAGATGCGGAATAGTAAGCGTATTGAGCATAAAAATTTGTCCCCAGGCCGCTGTTCCAGGAATAAAAGAGTGATTCACCATGCAGGATCTTGTCTCGCAATTGAGCCAAAAACGGCGCAAATTGATGATAGAGGTCAACCGTCAAGGGGGTTTTCTTCCCGACGGGATAAAAATTATTGCTGGCGTAGGCAAACGCTAAAATAAACAACGGAATCAAAAACGACAGCAGCACGATCATTTTATTGGAGAGCGGCTGCCGCGCTCTAGGTTTTTTCGCTTGACCGAAAGGTCCGCCATTTTCTGCCCGGGATGGGTTCACCGCCTCGGCTGTTTGGACGCCGGAACTACCGGTGGCCCGGCCGCCATAGACTTCATCCTGTCGTAAAACCGCCGGTACGAATGCATTTTTTCGCTGTACTTGTTCAGGCAAAATACTGCGATGCGTGTTTCTGATGAATGGTTTGACGGCCACACCGGACACAGCCGCTCTTTCTGCTTCCGCGTCTTTGTTCCCGGTTTTTTCAGCGCTTATATTTCCAAGGTTTAGTTTTTCTTGCTCATCGCTCAAGAGCCTCACCTCCAAATGTACTTTGACTATTCTGACACACCGAGCGATGAGAATCTACCGTTTTACTTAGTCTTTCCAGTCCCTGTTTTTTAACTCCTGGACATAGGCATAGGCCTCTTTTGAGCTCAGGGCGCTTTGTTTGGCCACTTCCTGTGCGATCGTTTTGACTTTCTGACCGGCTGACAAACTTGCAAGCACGAATTTTTCTGCATCAAAATCTGTTTTATGGGCGCTCACCCAGCCTCTCGCCTCGGCTTCAGCTCGGCCCTCCAACACCAGGACAAATTCTCCTCGGGGCTCGTTCACTTGGTAAAAAGCCAGGGCCTCACTCACCGTCATGTACAAAAACTCTTCGTAACGCTTGGTCATTTCACGGCCAAGGCACAGTTTTCGCCCTCCCATACCCGCTTCATTGAGCTGGGTCAAGGTTTTCACCAAACGATGCGGCGCTTCATACAGGACCGACGTGCACAGTTCCGTGAGCAGGCGTTCAATGGCTTCTCGACGCTCTTTTCCTTTGACTTCCAGGAAGCCCTCAAAGACAAAACGTCGGCTGTTCAGGCCTGAGGCCGCTAAAGCGGTCGTCAAGGCGGAGGGCCCGGGAATGACCGAAACTTTAAGCCCTTGAGCGACACAGGCCTGCACAAGCTCATAACCCGGATCCGAAATGCCGGGCATTCCGGCATCACTGACCAGGGCCACCGCCTTACCGGCTTGCAGTTTTTCAATCAGCTCTGCTTCTCGCGTACGAAGGTTGTGGGCATGGTAGCTGACGCGCGGCTTGTGTATGTCAAAGCGTCCCAGCAGCAGCCCTGTCGTGCGTGTGTCTTCGCAGGCGATCAGGTCGACTTCGCGAAGCAGCTGCAAGGCGCGCGGTGAAAAATCACCATCGTTACCCAAAGGTGTTCCGACAAGATATAGTACACCCGCTCGGGCATGATTTTGTTCACGATCCGGGTTCATACCCAGCCTCACTTTCTCCAATACGCGGCTCTTGATCCGTCAGCGGCTTTGACGCAGGACCACATCATCCTCGTGTATTGCCTCTTTTCCGGTCCAATGGGTAAAGCAATACAAGCCTTGCTTGGGCTCGATAGCACTCCACCCACGCAGTTTTCTCCAACGGTTCAGAAACAGCTTCTGACTCCGCATCGCAGCGATCAGATCCGGACCGCGCTTCAAGGGGAAAACCATGCAGAAGCAGCCTTCTTCATCCAATAAAATGGCAGCCAGCCGGGCCAGATCATGCACATTCAGGGCAAAATCAAACCTCGCCAACTGTCGTTCAAGGGCTAAATTATCACTCACTACCTCGAGTGATGTGAGCAGATCTCCGGCCCCCTCACCTTGCTCCACCGCAATTCCGCCGCGCGGGAGCCCGCTGCGATAAGGGGGGTTACAAACCAGCAGGTCGACCCCGCCCCAGGGCCAGGCTTCTTTCTCAAATACGCGGGCATCTCTGGTCAGAATTTGGCTCCGGCTTTCCAGACCATTCTCGCGCATATTGCGTCGCGCCAGCTCCGCCAGGCGCGCCACTTTTTCGATACCAAAACCGAGCGCGTCAGGAAAAGAATCCAGCAGCAAGGTCAGAATCATGCCTGCTCCGCAGCCAAGATCCAGAATGATCCCAGCCCGGCGATTTTCATTGAGCGCTTCCCAGGAAGCCACACTGAAATGGGCCAGGGCGACGGCATCCTCTCCTGAACGAAAGGCATCTTTGAATTGGAGCAGTTTTTTACCCCCACGACCCAGTTCAGTGCTGTCCAAGCAAGCGTCCTCCCAAAAAAAGCAGCTCTGTCCACCGGACAAAGCTGCTTCCATAGATTAATTCAATTAAATCACCGCTCTGTCGCAGTGCAATCACTCATGAGTTAATCAAATCTTTGTGGCTTAATCAGCCGGCTGAAATGGCGGAAACCGGGCAAACGGGTTCACAAGCACCGCAGTCGATGCAGGTTTCAGCGTCAATCACGTACTGGGTATCACCGGCGCTGATCGATCCGGTAGGGCATTCACTTTCGCAAGCACCGCAGGAAATACATTCTTCAGAAATTACGTAGGCCATTTTATATCCTCCTAATGTCGACAATAAAATCATTGCCGTGGGTTTTTGAACTTGAGGTTCAGATACATTTTAGCAAAGGCGATTATCGTGAGCAATGATGCAGCTCACAAATTAGCTTAGGCTATCACTTGTATTCAGATTAGCAGTGAAAATGCAAAGCAGTAAAACCAAGCACCGTTTCGCTTTTCGCCGGCTGCTCAGCGGCCAGACTTAGCGGGCTGTCCGCTTTGTCCTGCTTGACTGCCCGGTTTGCGGTTGCGCCCGGATCCGCGGCGTCCGCGTGAACGGCTTTTTCGCTCCCGCTCTTCCACGCGGTCTGCCTTAACTTGTTCTGCATTCACTGCATCAGCGTAGACTTCAACTTTGACCGCCCCCTCAGCGGATTCAAAGGCCACCGCTTTGGTCGTGTAGTCTTCGTCAATCTTCAGGCCTTGAACAGCTTGTCCGTCTTCTTTTACAAGCGGACGCTTTTTCGTGGCGCAGTTGTCACAAGGCGCGGCCGGCTGCCTCGATTTTTCTGTTTTAGCAGCTGGCTTTTTACGGCGATTACCGGCGACCTCATTGTGTCCTTTTTGATATTCCATCTCTGCAAAGTCGTAGTGCACGACTTCTTCACCGTTAGGGCCAAAGATCAGTATGCCCGCGCGTTCACGCAGCAAGTCGACTGAAATCACACGGCCTTCGCCCTGCGGAGTCTGGATGACGCTCCCCTGCTTGGGCGCAATTTTTCGGGCCTCTTCGTACGCTTCTTGTTCATATTTCAAACAGCACATCAAACGTCCGCAGCAGCCGGAAATCTTCGTCGGATTCATGGACAGATTTTGAAACTTGGCCATTTTCACAGAGACCGGCACGAAATCATCCAGAAAAGTCGAACAACAGAAGGTTCGCCCGCAGATGCCCACACCACCGACCATTCTGGCTTCATCGCGCGCGCCGATCTGACGCAGCTCGATGCGGCGGTGAAAAATCGTCGCCAGGTCCTTGACCAGCTCTCGAAAATCCACCCGATTGTCCGAGATGAAATAAAAGATGATCTTTGACCCGTCAAAGGTGTATTCAACGTCCACCAGACTCATGTCCAGGGCATGTTTCTCGATACGGTCACGACAGATGTTATACGCCTCTTTTTCCTTGACGAGGTTGGCGCTGTAAACTCGCTCATCGGCTTCGTTCGCCTTCCGCAGGACCGGCCGCAGCTCACCGAACAGCTGCTCTTCTGTTTTTTCGTGGGCGGGATAGCTCGCGATTCCGTACTCGATCCCCATCGATGTTTCGACGATGACGGCATCTCCCGCAACAATGTTCATATCTCCCGGGTCGAAGTCATAGGCCTTTCCGACGCCATGAAATCGAACCCCTACTACTTTAGGCATATTTTTCTCCTGACCTTGCGGTCCAAATCTTGTTTGATTCACTTTGCCACTCATCAATATGCAGGCAAAAGCAAACTTTGTCTTATTATAGCTTAATTCAAGCTGAATGCAGTTTTTCGAAAAGCAAGAGCAGATTGCATACCGCCATTTCAAAATTTTCATTGACCTGCCGTCCGCGGCTCATTTGGGCCAGTTCGTCCAGCAAGACTTGCAATGCCGCCGCGTCGAAATAGCCTTTGCGATGAAAACCCAACATTTCGGTGGCGAGATCTTGATTGATCAGGCTTTGGGCCGCTGCTCCTTTTTTCAAGGCCAGCAGATCCCGCAGAAAAGCGTGTAAGATCTGCAAAATCTCGGCATAGTGCTCCTTTTCGGCATTCAAAAAATTGAATTCTTCGGTGAGCAGAATATAACGTGGCTGGAGCGGCCAGTTTTGAAGATGCAGCCATAGGTCGGAGCGCAGCCCCATAAACCAGGGCGATTCCACGAGATCCAGGGCCTGCCCGGGCGAGCCTCCGCTCAGGGAGCGCAAGACACCCGCTTCGTCCAGGTCAAGTTCCCGTCCGCTGTTTAGCAGCGCGGCCTGCAGCTCTGCTGCGGTCAAAGGCATGATCCTGATGGGTACCACGCGGGAACGCACCGTAGGCAAAAGCTTTTCTTCGGCGGCCACCGTCAAAATGAAATAGCAATAGTCCGGCGGTTCTTCGAGTGTTTTCAACAAGGCGTTCTGGCCCTGCTCGTTGAGATGATCTGCCTCGATGATGTACACCTTGGCGTGGCCGATCTGGGGTTGCAGAAAAGTGTCACTCACCAGCTGCTCGCGTACCGCGGCGACCTTGATGTTTTTCTCCCCTTCATTCGGGCTGAGCACAAAACAGTCCGGATGATTCCCAGACATGAAATAGCGACAGGCCGCGCATTGTCCGCAGGCCTGTGCATCAATGGGTGATTCGCATAGAATGGATTGGGCAATTTCAGTCGCCAAGGCGCGTTTCCCCGCACCCCTGGCACCACTGATCAGCAGCACCTGGCCGGACTTGGCCGCCAGCCATTCGTGCGCCTGACTTGAGGCTTTATTTAAAAAAGGCATTACATTTTCTCAAAATACTCAACGTTGAGGACAAATACCGTCGCCCCGCCAATCGTCACTTCAACCGGATAAGGGATGTAAGCCCCACCCATCGAAGACGGCGTCACGTTTGTGTTGATCGCGGCCTTGCGGGCGGATGAGTACTTGCGCACGATCCCAAGCACCTCTTCAAGCTGATCGTCTTCCATGACGATCATCAAGGTGGTATTGCCCGAACGTAAAAAGCCGCCCGATGAATTGAGTTTCGTCACACGATAGCCGCTTTTATTGAGCTCAGCCATTAAACGCGGGCTGTCCTCGTCATGTACAATCGCATAAGTCAGTTTCATTGTATTCCTCCCCGTGCGCCTCAGGCGCTGTTCCTACAAAAATTATACCCCAAAATGATCGCTTAGTCTTTGCTTTATCGCGCAGATTAGTTCATCAAATATTTCTTCTTCAGGCAAAACGCCGTCCAGGACCAAAAAGCGCTGCGGTTCCGCCGCGGCCAGAACCAGATAACCGGCCCGTACTTTGTCCATAAATGCGCGGCCCTCGGCTTCGATGCGGTCAGCTGCACCCAGGTCTCTGCCGCGCTGTCTCTGCAGAGCCACATCGGCCGGCAGATCAACCAGTACCGTCAAATCGGGCTTTGTTTTGCCAACGGCCCACTGCAGCAGGCCGTCCATTTTTTCAGCTCCCAGCGCTCTGCCATAGCCCTGATAAGCCAAAGTCGAATCATAAAAGCGGTCACAGATAACGAGCTCGCCATTATTCAGCGCAGGTCGAATCACAGCCCGGACCAGTTCCGCGCGCGCCGCGAAAAACAGCAGCAGTTCCGCCTCGGCACTCATGCTTTTCAAATTCGGCTTCAGCAGCAGTTTGCGGATCGCTTCACCCAGTTCAGTTCCGCCGGGTTCGCGCAGCACACGAAACGGAAGTTTTTTTTCCACCAGCCATTCAGTCAAACGTTTTAGTTGTGTGGACTTGCCGCTTCCGTCAATGCCTTCAAACGTGATAAACAGGCCTTTGTTCATTGGCCTTGACCCGTCACCCGCTTAAACAGACCGCGCCAGCCTTTACGCTCAGCCGATTCTTTTTCCTTGAGTGCTTTCTCCTCCGCCAGCCGCGCCGCGATTTCTTCTTTTTCCAGGAGCCAGTCTTCTTCTCTTTCTTTTACGAGGGCAAAATACGGCTTGTATTCATGCGCGGTATGCTTGAAAAAGTTGTTGGCGCTTTCGATGAGTGATGTACCTTTGCCAAAGTCAAAAATTTCTGCTTCAACAGGAATCTCAATGGAGATGTCGGCCAGGGCACGTTCAAGACGATCCAATTGGTCAGCCATGCAGTCAACAGAACGAAGGCCGATGTTGAGCGGACTGTGGGTGTTCCCAATTCCACCCCTTTGTGGTAAAGGAGACACGGCCACTACGACATCGATCAATTCCCTGCTGAAAATCGGTGTCGGGATATTGAGGCGGACACCCCCGTCAACCAGCAAATAATCATCCAGTGCGATTGCAGAAATCGCCAGCGGAAACGCGCAGGAAGCCGCCACCGCATTAGCAATTAAAATATCCTTACTGTAAAATTCCACCTCCGGCAGGCCCTTGAACCAGGCCGGGACATTGGAAAAAATCAGTGGTTTCATCGTTTTGAGATCAACGCTCACAAAAGCTGCGGGCATTTTCAGTTGACTTAGACGGGTGATACCCAAATCCTGAAAAATTTCTCCGAAGAATTCAGCGATGGTATTGGCGTCGACCATACCCGGTGCCCCGCTGCTCTTCGGAAATAACATACGCACATTCGCTTTAAAAAAGCCCAGTTCAAGCATTCTGGCTTCGGATTTGATCAGCTGTTGTTCAATCTCATCCAATTCCAGTCCACACGCGACCAGAGCAGCCACTGCTGCGCCCATTGAAGTGCCGGCGACCGCGGTCAAGGGCAGACCCTTTTTTTTCATGTCCCGCAGCCCGCTGATTTCGGTAAAAGATCGTACGCCGCCGCCCCCGAAGGCCACCCCGACGGTGACGGGGTCAGGGGCCATGTTGGTATTAAAAACGTTGTATGCCATACCCTTATCCTCTCTTTGTGAATGATCAGTCTAGCGCAATTCCGTTGGCCAGTACAGCGGAATTCCGGGCGGATAGGGAACGACCGCAGAGTCAAAATCCCGGGCTTGACCCGACAAGCTGCGCTTGAAAGCCGCATGCAAGGCTGCTCCGGAAATGAAAACATCACTCTTGGACGATTTTGGCGGCCCGTCCGCATCAGGATCAAGGCCCGAAAGCTGCAGATAAAAGCGCCGATCATCCTCGTGCAATTTTAGCTTCTGTTCTGTGCTCAGCGGAACGCAATTCCCCATGACAGCGGCAAAAGCAGCCGCCAGATGCAGGTAATCCGAAGGTTCTGACAAGAGCGAGGGAATCAAGATGACACGCCTGAAATCCGAAAACTCGCATTGCACACCCATATCAGCCAAAGCAGCGGCAGCATCGTGGCCGCTCATGTAATAAGAAACATCCAGCACCAATCGGAGCGGGTCTCCGTAGACACGCGGACGCAGGGGCGCTGCCGACTGTGCGGGTGAGCGTTCTCTTTTTTCAGCGAGTGCGGCCTCTTCAGTTAAGGGAGCCAGGATTTCGACATGTTCTGGCAGCTCAGCGCGCAGCCAGGCCAGTGACCTTTTTTGACGTTCCAGTGCCGCGCAGCCCTTCTCTTGCATGTAGGCCCTGGCCCAATCCGCAGACGCCGCGATGAAAAGCGGGGGCGACGAAGTTCTCAGCACTTTCAGGGCGTAGTCCAGACGCTGGGCCAAATCCGCGACTTGCTCAACGGAGTCCTGTTCGCAGATGTGCAGATAGGCTGCTGGCGTGACCGAAGGCAGTGTTTTATGGGCCGAAGTGATAACCACGTCTCCATAGAGGCGCCAGTTCGGCACGAGCTGCAGATGGGCCCCGTGAGCCGCGTCGATTAAAAGTTTTACCTCGTACTTGTGGCAAAGTGCCTCCATTGCGGCGAGATCCGGGATGTAACCGTAATAATCAGGAGCGGTCACGACGACGACCGCGATCTCCGGATGATTCACCAGTACCCTTTCGTAGTCCTCGGCGACCGGATAGCTGAGCGGTGTGACGCCCGCTGTCGCTTGGGGAGCTGCAGGGAGGGCAAAATAAACATTGAGGCTGAAACGCTGTGCTGCGTATAGAAAAGCACGATGGATCGGACGGGGTAAAAGCACACTGCCTTCCGGGCCCGCCATCGCCAGCAGGGAGGCGAAAATCCCCTGGCTGCTTCCCTCTGTCAGTATGCGGGTCTCTGCAGCTCCGAAATACGCAGCGGCCAGAATTTGTGCCTCGAGGGCGGGCCCTCTGGGGTCGTTCAGATCGTCGGTCGCCGGTAGTTCCGTTACATCGAGCAGCGAAAACGCCGGCACACCCGGCCTGGAACCGGGCATGTGAAATGAGGTATGCATTTCTGCCGCATATTTAGAAAGCGCCTCAAATAAAGGCGCTTTTTCTCGTAGAACAACTTCTTCAGGACTCCACTTTTCCATATTCATCACTCAGGTCAAGCTGCCGCAATCTTACTCAATAATCTAGTTTGATGGTGTGTATATCAGCGATTTCCAGCCAGATTTCTTTTTCAATGCGGTCGTTGTCGCGTTTGATGTCGTCCAGGGTCTCTGCCATGTTTGATTCTCTTTGATAGTTGCGTTGTGGATTTGGACGATTGCGGTTGGCCGGCCGATTGTTGAATCGGTTGTCAACGGGGTTCTGTGGTCCGCGATTTTGGTTTTGATTTTGAGTCTTGTTTGTGGCTTGACCCGCTGCAGCGCTGCTGCCGGAGTTGGGATTCTCATCCGCTACTGAATGTCTGCGATTTCTGGAACGCGGTTGGCGTTGCCCGGCTTGACCCTTGATTGCTTCGTGCGATTTGGGCGTATTTTGAACCGGATTGCTTTTTCGTTCGTTCTGCGCTTGTCCCTGACCCTGGGCTTGGCCCTGACCCTGGTTCTGGCTTTGGCTCTGGGGAGATCTCTCACGCGCTTCCTGCACACGGCCGCCGCGGCGTTTTCTGTTGGAGCGTCCCTGTGAACCATCCGTGTAGCCCGGGGTTTGTCCTTGAGCCTGGCTTTGACCCTGATTTTGGTTCGGACCCTTGCTTTGGCCCTGATTTTGGCCGGGGTTGCGGTTCTGCGCCTGAGCCGGATTACGGTTTTGGCCCTGATTTTGTGAGGGATTCTGGTTTCTGACTTCATGGTTTTCTGACATTTTATCTCCTTGTGCCCCAAAGCAGAGCCATTTCTACTCTGCGCTCAGCCGTTTTGGTGCAGCTTTTTTGAAATTAATTAGTGTTATTGTAGCACGAAAGCCATCCATGATTAATATTCGAAATTGACCGGATGCACTTTATGTCGATCTTTTTTGATTGAAAGCTTCAGCCGACCAGCATCTTATTGGTCTTGTCAATAAAACGTGCCGGGATTTTCAGTTCCAGTTCCCAGATGATGTTCATCGGCCGGGAACCGGTATGAGAGACGTAGCGGCAGTTTCCGAGGAAAGTGTAGCTGTCGGCATTGCCGAATTCGTCATTTTTTCGATCGCGCACGAAGAGCCAGACCGAGGCGCCCCTTGCCCGGTGATGGATGTAGCGCTGACCCGTAGAGCTGTCGGCACTCGTCGTTGACTGACTTTGCCAATGAAAATGCCTTTCGTCGATGGAGTAGTCGTTGTACAGCGTTGTGGGTGAATAGTCTTTGCCGCTTTTATTCAGAGTATTAAAAAGCAGGTCCAGATGTTGATCTCTGAGATGGACTACACCTTCCCGAAAGCCGGAAATATTGCCGTAATCCAGGGCGGCCAAGATTTGCTTCGTGCTGTAAGAACAGTATATATCCAGGGGAATTTCGGAGTTCGCATCAAGTCTCACGTCGACAAAGTCAATATTTTCAAGCTGCAGTTTCAGATTTTCCAGCAACTCCGCTTGCAGCAGCGGTGAACGCTCAAGATCTCTGATCAGGTCATAGGGCTCCTGATAGGCGCAGTCCGCGTAGTCCTTGTTCCACAGGGTGTACTGAAACATCCTGAGCATTCTGAAGTCCTCTTTACTCTGCGGAACGTCATTTCCTTCGAGCAGGCGGATCAAAAACGCCAGCCAGCGACGTGAGTTGATTTTGATGAGTCTGGGCATGGCCCGCTGTACAAGCTCTTCCAGGGGTTCACTGAACTCTTCCATCTGACCTGCCGCGACGCAGAGGCGGGCAAAAGTCCACTTACCGTTGCGGTAAAATTCGGAGGCCGTCATCTGCGCGTTAGTCAAAAAATTCGCCAATGTCAACGCGCCCTTCTCTTCCTCGACGTATTCACGGATACGCTGGATCAGGCCTGTTTTGCCCTTGTAATAGTTCTCGATATTATCCAGGACCGCTTCCTGGGCCTTCTTCTCCAGCTGCACAAAGCAGCCTGCCGGGACATGCGGGAACTCGTGTTCGATTTCTTTTTTCAAACTGGCGGCATTGCTGTCCAAAATCGCGCTGAACTTCTCGGCCATGCGGTACTTGCGGTTTTGAGCACCAATAAAGTCCAGAACAGTCAAGTATTCTTTATCTTCAGTCTTGCGCAAACCACGTCCCAGCTGCTGCAGAAAGATCGTGAGACTTTGGGTGGGTCGTAAAAACAAAACCGTGTTCACATCGGGAATATCAACCCCCTCGTTGTAGAGGTCGACCGTGAAAATAAAATGAATTTCCTTGTTTTTCAGCTTGCTTTGGGCGCTTTCGCGTTCCTCCTGGCTGCTCTCCGCAGTAAGAGAGATCGAGCTGATCCCCAGGGCTTCAAACGACTCGGCCATGAAATTCGCATGCTTGACCGAGACACAAAATCCCAAGCCTTTAACTTCAGTCAAGTTCGCAATATACCTGTCCAGCGCCTTGGCGATCAGAGTGACGCGCTGTCTGGCTCTCTGTGTGTCAAGCACGTACACATTATCGAGCTCGCTGATCTCGTAAGCACCTCTCTGCCAGCGCAGACCATCCAAGTCAACATTGTCGGAAACGCCGTAATATTGGAAGGGGCAGAGCAGCTGCCTGCGAATGGCTTGAGCCAGGCGGATTTCCGCGGCGGTGTGTTGGTCAAAATAGTCCAGGATGTCTTTGCCATCCATTCGTTCGGGGGTGGCGGTCAGTCCCAGGAGGATGGTCGGGGTGAAGTGCGCCAACAGGTCCTGGTAGGATCGGGCGGCGGCGTGGTGAAATTCATCCACCACGATGTAATCGTAATAATCCCGCGCTTTGACCTCGGTCAGGTTCATGCTGTTCAGGCTTTGGATCGAAACGAAAAGTTGTTCTGCAGTCGCGGCTTGATGGGGACCAACCTGCAGTTCGCCAAAATTCGCGTCTTTTAAAACTTGTCTAAATGCTCTCAGGCTCTGCACTAAAATTTCTTGGCGATGTGCCACATACAGAAAGCGCTTTTTACCCGGGTGATTCGCCAAAAATTGTTTGTAATCAAAGGCTGCGATCATGGTTTTACCGGTTCCGGTCGCCGCGACGATCAGATTTTTATAACGTCCGTGTACCTGTCTTTCTGAAGCGAGCTTGTCCAAAATTTCTTCTTGAAAATGATGAGGACGCAGATCGAAAAAATCCATTTTCCAGGACCAGTCAGCATCTTGCCTTTTTTCCAGATTCAACGCCGCTGCAAATTTCTCCTTGTTTATCGCCGAGTAAGTTTCAAATTCGCTTTCATTCCAGTAACTCGCAAAGGTCGCGCTCATTTTTTTGATCGTTTCGGCCTGATCCTGATTCGTGATTTTTACATTCCATTCCAAACCGCTGGTGGTGGCGGCTTTGGAAAGATTGGATGAGCCCACGTAGGCGGTCGTAAAGCCGGTGTCACGATAGAAAAGATAGGCTTTGGCGTGCAAACGCGTGCTGGCGCTGTCGTAGGAAATTTTGATCTCCGTATTGGCTAATTTAGATAATTCTTCGATAGCCTTCGCTTCTGTGGCGCCCATGTACGTGGTCGTAATAACGCGCAGTCGTCCGCCTCGCTCAGTAAAGCGCTGCAATTCATCCAAAAGTGGTCTGATGCCGCTCCACTTCACAAAGGAAACCAGTAATTCAATTACGTCAGCTGAGGCAATTTCTTTGATGAGTTCACTGCTAAGGGATGGGTCGTGCTTGGCCCCGGTGAACAAACTGCTGCGCACCAGGGAAGTTTGGGGACGGGGCACCTCTTTGGCTGATTGGTGCAGCTGTGTGCGCTGCTCGCGCGGGGGTAAGACCGTTCTTAAAAGTTGTGGATTTTCATCCACAGGTATGCCCACATCACTTGTGTCGTAATCACTTTGAATCTCAGTTAAGACAGCCAAAATGCGATTAGCTGCTGCGCGTTCATTTGGCAGAATATCTTCTTCATCACTCTGTTCTTTGATCGCCTGCAAAAGCTTAAGAATCGGTTCACGCAAATATTCACTCAAAACTTGAGGGGACTCTTCAGGATCAAGAGATTCAGTAAAAAGATCATCGGGCGGCAAAAGACTCAACTGTGTTTTGAGTTTTTGATTGATCACTGACTCGTAAAGACCCGGCACCGCAGCCGAATTTTCAAGCGTGTGCTTATGTTTATGGTCAAAGTCGTCACCCTTTTGATGCATGCGCCCTCAACTCCGCTCTCAGTTTCCAACCATCATAACTTATTTATGGCATTAGCGAGCTTTTTTAAAGTATTCGTATTCCGTGAAGTCATGATTGGCTTGTACTTCTTATGACCGAGTATTTTGCCCCCAAACTCTCCCAAAGTATCTCCTTTTTTGACGATTCAATGGAGGTCGTTGCTTCGGCCAAACAATGCTGCGCTCTCATCGAGCGCGCGCACAAAACAAGGGATGGTTTTGCCCACGAAAACACCTCACTCAACGCTCAGCTGAAAACACGCACAACCACAGGCAGCGCTCAGAAGTATAGTCAAGTCGATGCTGCTGATGCGCGGGAATCCAAAGCGTGTCTCCTTTTTTCAAGTCGTGCCTTTTGGCTGCAGCCCCCAGAAACGTCACGACGGCCTCGCCCTCCAGCAGCACAAGCCACTCATTTTCCTCCTGGTCGTAAACGCCGCTGCTCTGACCGCTGGACAAAATCCGTTCGACACGCAGGCCCGAGGATTTTTCGCGCAGCAGTTCCGTCACGACTTCCGCTGCGGCTGAAAAATTCAGCTCATCATAGATATTCACTACCCGCGGCTCCCTAGATACAAGTCGATCTCGTCGCTGAGCGTGGCCAGAAAATTGGCTTCCCCAAAGGTGTTGATTTTGAACAAAACCGCTTCACTCCCGCCCGAACCGATGGCCACCAGATAGAGCTCATCCCCGCTCCCCACCAGAGTCAGGCTCAGGCTGACACGATTCCCGCCCAGCATGCTGTAACGCTCGTACACACGCACCGCCACTTTCACCCCGTTGATGAAAATGTCGCTGCGATCTTCCAGGGTTGCGGTCGCGCTTTTGCCCATGATGGACTCTTCGCAGATGCTCAGCACATCTTCAAAATTGCCCCGAAAGGATCTTTCATATTTGGCCATGGTGCACTCCTTTATCTATCTACCGATCATTCTCCAGATTGTAACGCAGCATCGCCTGGATCAAGTCCTTGTCGATTTCTCGCTCGAAAGGGATCTGCATCGCGCCCTTCGACGTGTGATAGCTTTTCAATTGTTCGGCAAAAGCCTCCAAAGCGGCGGGGCCCGGATAAATGCCGATGTGCTTTTTTTGTACGGCGAAGTGAATTTGATTGACGCGTTTACGAAAAGTCGGCATGCCCCAGGACAGCTTCTGTTCCAAATTCGGGTCGACTTCCATGATGAGCTGCTTCAGCTCGCGCAGTTTGGCCTGCAATTCGGGGGCTTGTGCGTCTATATAATCATCTACTGGATTGCTCATACGAAACTCCTTTTCTATTGTCCTTAACGACAATTTTAGCACGGTCCGGCATAGCATTTCTTATTTGGAACGCAGGGCTCTGAAAGAATTCAAGACCGCTATAAAAGTCACGCCCACGTCCGCGAACACGGCCGCCCACAAGGAGGCGTAGCCCAGGGTGCTCAAAATCAGGACCAGGATCTTGATTGCAATCGCGCCGTACATATTCTGCTTGGCGATGCGCAGGGTTTTTCGGGCAATCTGCATCGCGGTGACGATTTTTGAAGGCTCATCCGTCATGATCACGATGTCCGCTGCCTCAATAGCCGCGTCGGAACCGAGTGCGCCCATGGCAATGCCGATGTCCGCCCGGGCCAGGACAGGGGCGTCGTTCATCCCGTCACCCACGAAAGCCAGCCTGGACTTGGGCGCTTGTTGAGCGAGCAGCGCTTCGACCCGGGCCACCTTTTCGCCCGGCAAAAGTTCGGCGTAATATTCAGCAATCCCCAATTCTGCTGCAGTTTTGGCGGCTGACTGCTCAGAGTCACCGGTCAAGATCACAAACTGTCTGATTCCTTCATTTTTCAAGCCGGACACCGTGGCCGCCGCGTCGGCTTTGATTTGGTCTGCGATTTGAATAAAACCCTGATAGATCCCATCCCGGGCGACATGAACGATGGTTCCGACCCCCGTGTTCTGATCTGTCTGGATATCCAGCTGGCGCATCAGCTTATCGTTGCCCGCGACGATCGTGTGACCATCCACTTGGGCCAAAACCCCGTGTCCGGCCTTTTCCTCGATGGACGTGATGCGCTGCGGGTCGATGGTTTTGCCATAAGAACGCTGCAAAGACAGGGAGATCGGATGGGTCGACGCACTTTCGGCGTGAGCCGCCAGGTCCAGCAGGTCAAGTTCATGGCCCGGCTGCAGCACGATCCGTTCAACTTCAAAACTGCCCTGAGTGAGCGTCCCGGTTTTGTCAAACACAAAAAGGTCTGCCTCCGCCAAAGCTTCCAGATAGTTGCTGCCTTTGACCAGAATGCCGCGCCGTGAAGCCGCACCCACACCGCTGAAAAAGCTTAAGGGCACGGAAATGACCAGAGCACAAGGACAGGAAACCACCAGAAAGGCCAGCGCGCGGTAGATCCAGTCCTGCCACGACTGCCCCAGGAGCAGCGGCGGAACAAGGGCCAGCAGGAGCGCCAGCCCCACGACGATCGGCGTGTAGACCCGCGCAAAACGGGTAATAAACTGCTCGGATCTGGATTTTTTGTTGCTGGCGTTTTCAACCAGGTCCAGAATTTTCGACACCGTCGATTCTTCAAAGGGCTTGCTCACCCGGGCCAGCAGCAGACCGCTCAGATTGATGCAGCCGCTGAGTATCTCATCGTTTACGCCCACATCGCGGGGCAGGGCCTCGCCGGTCAAAGCGGAGGTGTCCAGCATCGAAAAACCACTGAGGATCTGTCCGTCCAGGGGGATGCGCTCACCTGCCTTGATCAGCATTTCCGCACCGACCGGGACGTCGAAAGGATCCATCCGCGTAATGCTGCCGTCCGCGTTTTTGATATTGGCAAAATCAGGCCGTATGTCCATCAGCTCCGCAATGGAGCGGCGCGACTGGTCGACGGCGTAATCTTGAAAAAACTCACCGATCTGATAAAAAATCATGACGGCGAGTCCTTCTGAGTACTCCCCGATGAAAAAAGCGCCGAGGCTGGCAATACCCATCAGAAAATTTTCGTCCAGAAACTGACCGTTGATCATATGCCGTACCGCCCGCCACAGCACATCGTAACTTGCGATTATATAAGTGAACAGCAAAAGGCCCGCGCTCAGCAGCCAATAGGGCGGCAGCGGGGTGGTCAAAGCCTCGTCCACTTGCGGGATCAGGAGGATGAGCGTAAACAAAAACAGCGACACAAAAATGCGCAGCAGGCGCAATTTCATGCTCTTGTTCAGGTTTTTCATACTTTTACAGAACTTTATCATGCGCGTTTCATGATCGTGTCGGGTTCGATTTTTCGCACGATTTTTTCGGCCTGGGCAGCGATTTCCTGCATCTTCGCTTCATCACCCTCAATGATCAATTTGGTCGTGATGAAATTGACGTTTACGGTATCCACTCCATCGAGCTTCCCGATGGCGTCTTCCATTTTGGCCGCGCAAGCCGCGCAGCCTAAGCCTTGCAGGCGATAAGTTCTTTTCATTTCAATACCTCACTCTTCTTTATCACAGCACTTTTTAAAATTCTTCTCAACTTTCTTCGGAAATATGCGCGATGCCCATTTCAAATATGACACGGACATGTTCATCTTTCAGGGAATAGTACACGACTTTACCGTCCCGCCGGCTCTTCACAAAATTGGCCCGGCGCAGAGTCTTCAGCTGATGCGAAATCGCCGATTTGGTCATGTTCAATAAAAAGGCCAGATCACAGACACAGAGCTCACTTTGGTCCAAAGCCGCGACGATGCCCATCCGGGTCGGGTCGCCCATGGTCTTGAAAAAATCCGCATTCTTGACGAGCGTCTCCCGAGGATGCATTTTAGCCGCAACTTTTTCGACCACCTCTGCATGAATAACTTCACAGTCGCATACGTCCAGGCGTGCGCTTTCCTTCTTCACTTTTTCATCCATATGCAAAATCACCCCGGTTTCTCAATTCAATTGAATGAACACTCAACTGTTCTTCTTTATTTTATTTGAACAGCGGCTCAACTGTCAATCATGAATATTTACGGAAATTTAGCCGGATTTTATTGCGCAGATATTTCATTTTGACGCGGAACAGGGCAAAAATTTGCGAAAGGGCTTTTAAGCCTCTAAACTTAGGCCAAGACTGAAAGCCGGAGGATAAAGCAATGCCATGCAGCAACTGCGCAAACGAACTACCGGAAGGTGCGTCGTTTTGCCCTCGATGCGGCGCTTCTGTGGAAGTGAAACCCAAAACAACGGAAGCCGGACAAGCAATCATGGCTGAGCAGCCCCTTGCTGAGACGACAAGTTCAGCGGCTGCCCCTGAATTATTGGAGGATTCAAAAGCTCCACGCGCACGTTCACCTTTTTTCTTCCTACAAGAGGGAACACCGCAGGAACTGGATGCTCAAATCAGCAGGAAACGACGCCGGAAACTTGTGGCTGCGGCCGCAGCGGTCATTGTCGTGCTCATCGCCGGCCTCGCGCTTTGGCTGTGGTGGACATCACCGGGTCAAAAAATCACGCGCAGCCTGAATCGTGAGGATCTGAATCAAGCCATCTCCATTTACCAGGAAGAACTTAAAGATAAAAAGGCCCCGCGGGAACAAGAAGCCCTGAGCGCGGCCCTCGACGAAAAAATCTTCGATTATCTGGAAATTTACTACCGTAACGCCATGAGCGCCGAAGAGGCGCGCGCGGTCTTAAATGATATCGCAGCCTTGGACTTCTATCTCAACCCAAGCAAGGTGACGGACGCGCTGTCAAAAATCGACCAACGTGAAATTTCTCGAAAAGCCTACGCGGACGGTCTGGCACAAATCGCTGACGAGAACTACGCCGCCGCGATGGATAGCCTGGCGGCCGTTGATGAAGCGGATCCCAATTACGAACAGGCCCAAATCCAATTGGCCCATGCCGAGAATAGTTTTGTGGAGCAAGCCATCGCCAAAGCCACGGCCTTGCGCCTGGAGAAAAAAATCACCGCGGCCCTGGCTCAGATAGACCAGGCCTTGACCGTACTGCCGCTCTCGCGCGAATTGAAAGATGAAAAAGCCGCTTTGCTCAAAGCAGAAGAAGAACAGATCCTGGCCGACCTCCTCCAGGAAGCGAACCGCAAAGCCTCCGAAGGGGCCTACCTCGGCGCGATCGATTTTTTACGTGCAGATGAAAAGCTGGCTAAAAATCCCGCGGTCATCGCGGCCATTGAGATCTTCGGAAAACAATATGTCACGCGGGCCCTGCGCTGGGCCGATGAAGAAGTAGGCCGCGGCGACTATGACGCCGCCATCGAAACGTTGGAAAATGCCAAATGGCACTGGTATGACGAGTCCCTGCAGGTCAAACTGCAGCAAGTGATCGCAGCAAGGCCCAGCCGCCTGATCGACTTCAGCGGCGAGCCGAGCGCGCTTTACAGTTCGGGTTCTTTCGAAGTGAAAAGTTCCAACGACGAAGCGTTCAGCAGCGGCAATATGGCCAAATTCAGCGCTACCCAGAGCCTGACCGGACAGCAGCTCGCTTTTGCCAGCTTTACTCTGAACGGGAACTATGCGCGTTTCGCGGGAAAAATCATTATTCCCAACGGCACTTCGGCTCTGGCCAGCATGTCAGTCGTCATCAGCAATCAGGACGGCGCCATCATCTATGCCAGCCCCACGCTCAGCAGTAAAACCGGCGCGCTCGATTTTTCGGTCGATGTAAGCGGGGTCGAAACACTGACCATCAAGCAAAATATTCTGGATATCCTGCCCTTCGAACATAGCTTGTTCGTATACGAGGGGATTTTTTACAAACAATAACAGCCCCTAGCTGACGACGTTGCTCGGTGTTCCGGCCAGATATCGTCTGACGTTGTCAACGGCCAGCTCACGCAGCCGCTGGCGTGTCTCCAGGGCCGCCCAGGCAATGTGAGGTGTGATGATGCAGTTCGGCGCCCGCAGCAGGGGCAGATCCGCCGGCGGGGGTTCTTTAGGCAGAACATCCGTCGCGTACCAGGCCACTTTCCCGCTTTCCAGGGCCGCGATCAGGTCGGCGTCCTGGATGATCGGACCGCGCGAGCTGTTGATCAAAATGACCCCGTCTTTCATTTGCTCAAGTGCAGCCTGGTTTACCAGACCACGCGTTTCCGGCGACAAAGGGAGATGCAGGGAGATCACGTCCGGCGCGGCGAGCAGCTCCGCCAAAGGCAGCAGATCCACACCTTCATCAGAACCGGATTGGCGGCTGCGGCTGGTCGCCAGCACCTTCATCCCAAAGGCCAGGCCCAGTTGAGCCATTCGTTTACCGATCGCGCCATAGCCCCAAATACCCAGCGTCTTCCCCTCCAGCTCCATCAGCGGATAGCCCCGCAGGGCGAATTCCGGGCTGTTCGTCCACCGCCCCGCGTGCACCTCGTCGGAGTGCCGCCCCACCTGATGGCTGACTTCCAACAGCAGGGCAAAAGCCAGCTGCGCCACCGCATTGGTGCTGTACTGCGCCACATTGGTCACGGTGATTTTTTTCTCAGCCGCATGCGCGACATCGATGTGGTTAAAACCGGTGGCCATGACACCGACGTATTCCAGATTCGGGCAGGCGTCGATCACCTCCGCGTTGATCCGGCAGCCATTGGTCAAAACCATTTCCGCATCACCGATGTTTGCCGCGATATCGTCACGCGAACTGCGTTGATAGACCGTCAGGTCCACCAATCCGCTCAACTCACCCCAGGGTAAATTGCCTGAATTCACAGCCTGGTTATCAAGAATCACCAGTCTTTTCATCTCAAACCTCCCGCTCCGGCGCTCAACCGCCAATTTGTACTTTCAAATGATAAGCTTCCATTGTTTTGCGATGGATCAGCAGATCCTCATCGTGTAAATTTTTCACACCCGCATAGGCGTAGGTCTGGCCCAGCATTTCATATTTCATTTCACCCATTTGATGGAAGGGCAAAAGATGGACCTGCTTGGCGCCCAGCTCATTCAGCAAGCGGCCAAAGTTAGCCGCATCGGCGATACTGTCATTGAAGCCGGGAATCACCGGAATCCGCACGATCACATTGGCCCCGGCGGCCAGCAGGCGGCGTAAATTGTCGATCAGCAAGACGTTTCCCGATCCGGTTCCGATGCGATGCTTCGTTTCGTCATAGTGCTTGCAATCATAGAGAAAAGTGTCCGTCACCGGGATCATGCGCTCTAAATCTTCCCACATGCACGCACCCGTGGTTTCTATCGCTGTGTTAAGGCCCTGCTCCTTCGCCGCTTTGAGAATGGCCAAAGCGAACTTGGGCTGGTACATGCACTCGCCGCCGGACAAAGTGATACCGCCACCGGATTGATTATAAAAAACTTCGTCTTTCATGACCTCCTCAATGACCTCAGCGACAGTGACCTCATGCCCCTCCATCTGCAAGGCTTCCGGATAGCAGACTTTTACGCATTCTCCGCAGTTATTGCATAATTCACGGTCGATTTGGGGATACTTATACGTCGTCCCCTCTTCAATATTGGCAAAACTGATCGCGCCTATGGGACACGCCGCTTCACAGGCCTGGCAGCCGATGCAGTTTTTTCGATTGAAAACCAAAGTCGGTCGTCTCGAAAGCGATTCAGGGTTCGCGCACCAGCGGCAGCGCAAAGGGCAGCCCTTAAAGAAAACCAGGGTGCGGATACCCGGGCCGTCATGGACAGAATAATGCTGGTAATTAAAAACCAGGCCCTTGTTTTGATAGAGCGGATTGTCAAGGTAGTCTGCGGGACTGAACATAAGTTTTATCCTTTCAAAAGTTCACCGAATTTCGTAATAATGCCAATTACTGAATTCGATGTTTCAGTTGCTAAAACATATCTTTTCAAACATTATCGCTGACTTGTGAAAAATTATCCACAAATTTAATTGCTTTCATATGAAAGTTTTGCGTTTATTTTCGCAACTTTTTTATTGACATTCGAACATTTGCTATTTATAATATATCAGGGACAAACAGGGGCGTTTTGACGGCCGAAAAAAATAAATCATTCTGTAATTTGAAAAAACTGCAAGTAATAATTTTCCTTTTTCTTGGCTTGACATAACGCGCGCACCGGCGCAGCTCGCCCCCCCCCATATACAAAATTACAAAGAATTTTGGCAGCCACTGCAGAGCAAGAGCCCACACCAGAAAGGACAAGCACCCATGAACGATTTTTTTGGTCAATCCACCCCTCGCGTTAAGGCGATGCGCAGCAAACTGTTGGATATAAAATCAACGGTCTGCATCGATCGCGCGCGGATCATCACTCGTGTTTACAAAGAGCATCCGGAGCAGCCCGTCATTTTGAAACGCGCTATCGCCATGAAGGCGATCCTTGAAGAAATGCCCATATTCATCGATGATGGTGAACTGATTGTCGGCAATCAGGCCTCCGAACACCGTGGAGCACCCATCTTTCCCGAATATGCTGTGGACTGGATCGTCAACGAGATCGATGAGTTCGATAAGCGCCCCGGAGATCGTTTTTACATTGACGAAGCCTTGAAACCTGAACTGCTGGAAATCTGCGAATACTGGAAGGGTCACACCTTGAAAGATAAAGCTTTGGCCATGATGACCAAAGAATCTCGCTTCCTTTACGACATTGGCATGATCAAGGCCGAAGGAAACATCACCTCAGGCGATGCGCACATCGCAGTTGATTACGGCAGTGTTTTGAACAACGGTATCAAAGACACGAAACGTCGCGCGCAAGAACGCTACGACCGTCTCGACATCTCTGACTTCAACGACTACAAGAAACAATTTTTCCTGAAAGCCGTGATCATCATGTGTGACGCGGTTGTCGCCTTCGCGCACCGTTTTGCCAAACTGGCTGAAGAAAAAGCCGCGGTTTGCACGGACGAGACCAGAAAAGCCGAGTTGCTGCAGATTGCGGCCAACTGCTACAATGTCCCGGAAAATCCGGCCAACGGTTTTTATGAAGCGGTCCAAAGCACCTGGCTGATCCAGCTGATTCTTCAGATCGAATCCAACGGCCACTCCCTTTCTTTTGGCCGCCTCGACCAGTACCTTTATCCTTTTTATGCGAAAGACAAAATCGCCGGAAAAATCGATGAAGAAGGTGCTTCTGAACTACTGGAGTGCCTCTGGATGAAGGCTTACACCATCAATAAAATCCGCGCCTGGTCCCACACCCGTTTTTCTGCGGGCGGTCCGCTTTATCAAAACGTCACCATCGGCGGTCAGACCAAAGATGAAAAAGACGCGTCCAACCCCCTTTCCTACCTGGTTTTACGTTCTGTCGGCCGCATCAAATTCACGCAGCCCAACCTGACCGTACGCTACCATAGCGGTATGCCCAAAGAATTCCTCAAAGCGGCTCTGCAAGTCGTCAAACTCGGCTTCGGCATGCCGGCCTTCAACAATGACGAAGTCATCATTCCCTCCTTTATCAAGCTCGGGATCTCCAGAGAAGACGCCTTCAATTACTCCGCCATCGGCTGCGTCGAAGTCGCGGTGCCCGGTAAATGGGGCTATCGCTGCACCGGCATGAGCTTCCTCAATTTCGGCAAAGTGATGATGTCCGCCCTGAACGACGGTGTCGAACCCTTGTCGGGGAATCGCCTTTTGCCTGCTCGTGGTAAACACTTCAAAGACATGGAAAGCTACGATGAGGTTTTCGAAGCCTGGTCAAAGGCTGTGCGTTACTTCACCCGTCAGGCTGTGATCATGGACACCACGGCGGACTACGCTTTGGAATTGGAGACCCCGGACGTGCTCTGCAGCGCGCTCACGGATGACTGTATCGAACGTGGTCTGACCATCAAAGAAGGCGGAGCGGTCTACGATTACATCTCCGGCCTGCAGGTAGGTATCGCCAACCTCGGTAACTCGCTCGCGGCCATTAAAAAGCTGGTTTTCGAAGAAAAAGTCATCACCAAAGAAGAATTGTGGAATGCTCTGGAAAGCAATTTCGAGGACGAAGAAGGCGAGCGCATCCGTCAGCTTCTGATCAACAAAGCACCGAAATTCGGAAACGACAATGACTACGTGGACGATATCCTGGTTGACGCTTACGGCGAGTACATCGACGAAATCACCCATTACCACAACACCCGTTACGGCCGCGGCCCCATCGGCGGCGGTTATTATCCGGGCACTTCATCCATTTCGGCCAACGTACCTCAAGGCAGCAGCGTGTCAGCCACACCTGACGGACGTAAAGCCCGTGAGCCTCTGGCGGAAGGTGCCTCCCCCTCCCACGGCACGGACGTTTCCAGTCCGACCGGTGTTTACAAATCGATGGGGAAGCTGCCCAACGACCGCATCACAGGAGGCGTGCTCCTGAACCAGAAACTTTCCCCTGCGTCAGTGGCGACCGAAGAGGGTGAAGAAAAGCTGATGGCCCTGATTCGCGGCTTCTTTGATGATTTACACGGCTTCCATGTCCAGTACAACATCGTGTCCCGCGACACTTTGCTGGAAGCTCAAAGAGAACCGCAGAAACATCGCGATCTCATCGTTCGCGTCGCAGGTTACAGTGCTTTCTTTAATGTGCTCTCTGCGGACACACAAAATGACATCATAGAAAGAACGGAACATACGCTATAGGCTGAACAGGCATGGTCTTAAGTCAAAGTTTGACTGATTTCAAGGCAAAACGTACCATAAGCTCAGCATCCAAACTGCTGAGCTTATCTGCATATTTCGGGAGATAGAGTCGCATGCTGAACAAGAACGGATATACGCTGGGAATCGACGTAGGCGGCACCAAAGTCGCCTTTGGCCTCTTTGATCTGGAACATAAATTACTCGATCGCGAGCGCATCAGCACTCGGAAAGATTGTTCCGCCGAGGAACTGCTCGCGGAAATCGCAGCAGTCGCCATGACGCTGCCTGAACGCAACGGCTATGATCCGGATAAACTTCTGGGTGTTGGTGTGGGTTTTCCCTCATTCATCGACATACGCACGGGCTACATCATCATCACCTCAGCCATTCCCAGTTTGAAAGAAGTGGAAGCCACCCGCATTCTGGCAAGACACTTCAAGGCACACGTCGCGATCGGTAACGACGCGCATTGCGGGGCCCTCGCAGAACATGCTTTCGGGGCCGGCCGCGATTTTGACAACATGCTCTACATCCCTTTTTCAACCGGCATCGGCTCAGCCATCATCATGGACGGCCAACTTCGCCGCGGGGCCTTCGGGACGGCCGGTGAAAGCGGCCACACCATAGCCACGCCGCATCAAGGCGAATATTGCGGCTGCGGTAACCAGGGCTGCTTTATGTCCTATATCTCCGGTCAGGGCATTGTCAGCCACATCAAAACCTGGTTGAGCCAGGGTCAGGAAAGCATCATGCTGGAGATGGCTCAGGGCGATCCCGACAAAATCGACGGCATCATCCTGACCAAAGCCGCGGACGCGGGAGATCAACTCGCGTTTAAAGCCTTAAATCAGATGATTACTTACATGGGACAGTGGCTCTACAATCTGTACCTGACCTTCAACGTCAACTGCTTTGTTTTTGGCGGAGGTCTGGTCAATCTGGGTGAACGCTTTTTCAAACCTGTACGTGAGGAATTCGATAAATACCTCATCGCCAAGCCGCGGGGCGAAATCCACTTCAAGTTTGCTGAACTGGGTAATGATTTCGGAATTGTCGGCGCTGAACAATTACTTTACATGGACAACGAATTCAGCTTGGCCGCCTGGTTGAAAAAACAGGCCAATGGCCTAACGCTGGATTGAGCTGTGTTTTTGCCGGGAAAGCGTTTTTAGATTACGCCCAATCGGGTTCCCAACCAGCTTCCCAATCGAATTTTTCCGCCTCAGTCGGAGCAGCGGGCCATTTTTCCTCATCTTTTTTAAAGAGGTGGGCGTAAAGACGTTCACAGACCTGCACACTGAGGCGGATATCCACCTCGCAGTCATGCTGCTTGAGCGTGTGGTAGTAATTGACCAGGCCAAAAATTTTGTTGCTTAAATCCGGACTTTTTTCTATCGGCGCATGACCCGCTGAAAAGATTTCACGTTTGGCCAGAACATGACGGTGCATTTTTAATTCATACTGGAAATGATCTTTCACATTGCCTATACCGCCCGCAGCATGGGCGCCACAGCAGAAATCACTTAAAAAATGGGCGACGGCACCGGCTCTCAGTGCTTGAAGCCAGCCACTGCGGGCTTTTTTAGCCAATTTGAGCAATCTTTTTTCGACATAGTTTCCGGACAGCGCATAGAAATGACGATGAATCAAGGAATTGGGTGTCAAATCCGGCAAAATTGCCCCGATACAAAAAACTTAGCCCGCAGACCGTAATGCAGTCTGTCCTCCATGGAATTGTGCAAGCGGTTCACCGCAATCCGGGCCATGTTGTAGTGTGTGGCAATTTTCATGTGCGCTCCTTTTAGAAAAACATCATTCATCTCTCTTGACATTTTATCTACAGTACATTAGAAACAGCTTAAATTGCATTTAAAATTAAGTACAAAAACAAAAGTCTCCAAAATGTAATCTCAGAGACCCTTATTGGTATTTTATCTGTTGAATTTAACGACAGAA